>DASVVH010000275.1:0-16209 GCA_036386615.1 Ardenticatenaceae bacterium | reverse complement strand
CGTTTCGACCTTGCCTCGCGTCAGAAGCTCACGGCCCCGCCCCGGCAGTTCGGCTACTTGCTCGGCGACCTGATCGGGGACATGGGCGGCTGCTTCCGCTACTGTCCCGGCACGCTCGGCCAGCGTCTCACGGGCCTCCTCTATCTGCTCTCCGGTGGCATGGACCCGCTCGACGATGCTCTCCTTGGCCGAGGCGACCACTTCCGGCACGGCGTGGAGCGCGTCGGATGCTGTCTCTTTGAGTGCCTTCGCGCTGGCTGCCGCGCCCACTACCGCCGCCGTTGCCGCGACCACCGCGCCCGCCGCAAGCTCCTGGGCCTGTTGCGCGCCCCCCGCGACGGCCCGCGTGGCACTACTCGCGGTGTCGGCCACGCGCTCCTGAACCTGATGCGCGCCCTCCGTGACAGCATGCGCGGCACTGCTGACGGTGCTCGTGACGCGCTCCTGCACGCTGGACGCGCCTTTGGCAACGCTCTCCACCACATCGGGTGCCGTCACGACCACTGGTTCAGGCAGGGGCGGCACGGGTACCACGATAGGCACAACGGGCGGCACGACAGGCGCAACAGGCTCTACGAAAGGCGCAACGGGCGGCACGAAGACAGGGCTGACGGCGGCCTGCTGCGCGAGGGTCGCCTTGCGGCTCTCCTCTTCGAGATAGCTCTGGAGCCAGCGCAGCCCCTGCGCGGCGAGCAGCGCCGTGAGCGCGCGTTGTGCCTCTTCATTGGCTGCTTCCCGCTCGCTCCCCCCGACGGTGGTCACTAATCGGAGCCGCGCCTGCTCGGCGGGTGTCAATTCCTCATCGGCGTGGCGCTGGCGGATGAAGAGGCCGATGACCAGCAGGCTCAACCCGACCGTTCCGGCCACGAAGGGGATAGGGTTTCTTTGAAGGTAGCCGCGAACATCGGTGGTGCGCTTGATTTTGCCCTGAAGGGCGTCAATATCCTGCTCGATGCGGGCGCGGGTCGCCTCGATGTCGGCGCGAATCTCGTCGCTCGATGGTGCCATGCAGACGCTCCTTTACGCGGTCGGCGCTCCGTCGTGGTCGGGCTTCGCGGTGAGGCGGTTCTTGCCCACGAAGGCGAGGATGCCGCCGATGATGAGATAGATGAGTGTGACAATCAGCGCCGAGAGCCAGCCACGCATCCCGAACCATTCCTGAAAGCCGTAGATGAGCACCCAGCCCAAGAATCCGAGAGCGAAGAGGGCGAAGATGCCGCCCGCCGCCAGCAGGCCGATGGCAACGCCCTTGGTCTTCGCCTCCTCCTGTAGCTTCTCCGTCACCTCCGCCTGGACGAGCGCCACCTGCTGCTTCGCGAGGTGCTGCGTGTTCTCCACGATGTCGCCCAGGATGGTGCCGACGGAGGCGCGGGGGGTGGGCGCTCCGGGAGGGGGCGGAACGGGTCGGACTGGAGTCTCGGCGGGCCGGTATTGCTGTGCCATGCTTATTCTCGCTTGAAGAGGCCGCTCAGGAACCAGCCGATGATGAAGGCGATTGAGACGGCGACGAGCGGGGCGTTGCGAATCTGCGCTTCCAGGTCAACCCGCATCTCCTCAAGCTGGTGCTCGCGGACGTACTCCGCCGCGCTGTCCACCTTGTTGGCTACGGTGCCGATGGGTACCGCCTCCGGGATGACCGTCTGCTGGCGCATCGCCTCCGCCGCCTGATGCAGCTTGTCGGCGGCGGTCTGTTTGGCGAGGTGCGCGCGCAGCGCTGTTTCGTCGGAGAGTTGCGCGGCCCGCGCGGTTGCCGTCTCTCGCACGGTGGAAGTGACCTGACTGGCGGCGGCTGCCGCGCTGGCGCGCAGGTCTTCGGCCAAGCTGCCCATATCCTCCCGGACGGTCTGCTGCACCTCGGAGGCTGCTTCGCCTGCCGCCTCCGCGACGGTCGCGGCCTCTTCCCGGACGGTCTCTTTCACGTCGGACGCCGCCTCGCTCACAGCCTGCGTGGCATCCGCGCCCGCCTCCCGGACCGTCTCCTTCACGTCCGAAACGGCGTCGCTCGTGGCTTCGGTTGCCTCGGCGGCCCCGTCCTGAGCCTCCTGGCTCGCTTCGGGAGTGGCGTCGCCCGTCTCTTCCGCCCCGTCCTGACTCTCGTCTGAGTCGCTGAGGATGGCTCTGCTTACCTCGTCTGCGGTGATTCCCGGCTCTGTATCGGCTTCCGCTTCGGTCTCGGTGGTGGCATCCTGAGACTCGGTTTCGGTCGTGGCCTCCACAGAGGCGGTCGCGGTGGTCTCTTCCTCGACGGGAACGATGTCGGCTTCTGTGCTGGTTTCCTCGTCCTGGTCGGCGGCAACGTCTTCCGCCATCACAGCATCGTTCATCTCACCGTTAGCTTCGCCATTGGTCTGGGCGTTGTTCGCCTCGTCGCGGTTCGCCCCCTGCTTGCGACTGCCGCCGGAGTTGGTTCGCGCTTTCTTCTTCGCCATGAAAACACCCCTTTTAGGTGGTAAGACTCGTGAATCCGTCTCGTCTACGCAGCATGGAGCGTACCAATGGTAAAGCGGTCCCGCTTCCCTGTCACGCGCCCGCCAATTTACGGAACAGCCCCTCCAGGATGGTCGTGGCCGACGCCGCGCCGGGGTCCATCCAGGGCTGCTCGACCTGTCGCCGTGAGCGCCCGTGGCGGGCAGGCTCCTGGTACATCCGGCGGGAGCCGCGCATTGCCGCTCCGAGGCCGTCCATAATCGCTTCCGAGTTGTTCCTGCCACCGTTCCGCGCCTGCACGTAGCCCAGGATGCCCGGCACCAGTGAGTCGAGCAGGGTACCCTCGCCGGGCTGCGCGCCGGACTGGCGCTGCACGCCGCCAAGCAGCGCCTGCAAGAAGGGCAGAATGTCTTCGGGGCGCAGGCCGGGCTGCCCCTGCATCTGCTGCGCCGCTTCGTTCAGCCCCTCGGCGTAAATATTGGCTGTCGCGCCGCGCCCATTCTGTCGCAGAGCCTCAGCCGCCTGCCGGAGTTGGGTGCCCGCGTCTTGGCCGGAGGTCTGCCGCAGCATCTGCTCAATCAACTGGAAGTTGTTGACAATGTTGTCGCCATGATTGCCGTTGCCGCCGTAACGGTCCAGGTCGTTGAGGTACGTCTGGTCGTCGCGGAGGGCACCCACGACTGACCCGAAGAGGTCCGATAGGTCAATCGTGTTGGCGTTAGGGGTGTTCATGCAGGTACCTTCTCCCGTGCAAACGGGCACAATGCATCATCAATTCAGAGTGTGGAGAGCAAGAGATATGCCATTTTGAGGGAGGACCGACGATAGACGACCGACGACCGACGACTGACGACCGCTAACGGATGAACGGCATAACGCAAAGACGCACCAACGGTAGGCGCTTTAGAGAAGGCGCAGAGACGCAGAGGGATTTAGGGAGAAGGGCAGACGGGGGCGTCTGGGGTCAGGCTGTTGTTTGGAGGGCCACTTCCGCTATAATGCGCCACTGCACACTATCTGATTGCTGCCACGCAAGAGAGGGGTTCATACCGTGAAGATTGTTCGCTGTCTCATCAACGATTTACCGACATGGGGCGTTCTGGAAGGCGAGACGGTCTACGCCCTGAACGGCTCGCCCTTCGAGGGCGGGGAGCGGGGGGACGAAATCGGCACGCTGGATAGCGTCGCCCTGCTGGCTCCCGCCGCGCCCAGCAAGGTCGTCTGTATCGGGCGCAACTACGCCGAGCACGCGGCGGAACTGGGTAACGAGGTGCCGCCGGAACCCCTCATCTTCCTCAAGCCGCCGAGTTCCATCATCGGGCCGGGGGCCACCATCGAGTTGACGCCCCTCAGCCAGCGCGTGGAGCACGAGGCCGAGTTGGTACTGGTCATCGGCCAGCGCTGCCGCCACCTCTCCGAAGAGGAGGCGATGAGCGTGGTGCTGGGTTACACCTGCGGCAACGATGTGACGGCCCGCGACCTCCAAAAATCGGACGGGCAGTGGGCACGCGCCAAGGGATTCGATACCTTCTGCCCGCTCGGCCCCTGGATTGTCACGGCTGACGAGTTCGACCCCTCGGCGGCGCAGGTGCGCTGCCTCGTGAATGGCGAGGTGCGGCAGGACGGCAACACCCGCGACCTGATTTTCGGGCTGCCCCGCCTTCTGAAAGACATCACCGCAGCGATGACGCTTGAGCCGGGCGACGTGGTGATGACGGGCACCCCCGCCGGAGTCAGTCCCATCCTGACAGGCGAGACGGTAGAGGTGGAAATCGAGGGGCTGGGCACGCTTCGCAACCCCGTTCAGGGGCCGTGAGCCTGCTCTACCTCATACGCCACGCCGCCACCGAGCGGGTGCCCAACGTGGACGCCGCGCACTGGCCGCTCTCGGACGAGGGGTTTCTGGCGGCTGTGGCGCTGGCAGGGCGGCGGTTCTGGCCGCAGATTGGCCGAATCGTGACGAGCACGGAGCGCAAGGCCATCGCCACCGTCGCGCCCGCCGCCGAGATGTGGCGGCTGCCCATCGAGAGCCGCGCCGCCTTTGACGAGGTACGGCGCGGCTCTTACGTGGAGGATTACGAGGCCGCCGCCCGCGCCTTCTTCGCTGACCCGTCCCGCCCACCGGAGGGCTGGGAGTCGGCAATGGCGGCGCGGGAGCGCGTCGCGGAGGGGCTGGAAGCGCTGCTGCAAGAGTATCCCGGCCAGAACCTCGCGCTGGTGGGGCACGGCCTCCTGTGGTCCCTGCTGCGAGCACACCTGCTCGGCCAATCTCAGGTGGACGCGGGCGAGTGGCGGGCAATTCAAATGCCGGATATCGCAGTCTGGCAGTGGGAGGCTGGCGAATGGCGGCTCCGGCAGGATTTCGAGGGCATCCGCTGACGCGATGCGGGATACGGGATACAGGATGCGGGATAACGACAGGATGTGAGATGTGAGATGTGAGATATGGAATGTGAGATGCAGGGTGCATTAGCAGGTAGAGACAGCCTCCAACTATTTTATGTCAAGTGCAGCCTACTTAATCACTCTTCAAGGTAGGCTTTGGTAGGCCGTACTTCACATAAGTAAGTTGACTCAGGCATCTATGCCCGCTCTCCCTACTCCCGCTTCACCATCAACGTGAATGGGTATGCGTTAATGGCCCCGGTGTTCTATGAGAAATTCCCCTGCATCCTGACATACTTGCGCCCTCGCCTAAAGCGCCTACCGTTGGTGCGTTACGCCGTTCATCCGTTGCCGTTAGCGGTCGTCGGTCGTCGGTCGTCCTTCGTCCTTCCTCGTGTAACATGAACGTTTTCTCATCGTTTTAGTACCTGAATCGCCTTGTAACTGTGCTCCGTTTGTGATAACCTTCTCACATCCTTAACATTACAAATCTCCCCCTCAGGACCCTGGATGAAACACTTCCTCAGCATTGCGGACCTCACCAAAGCGCAATTCGACGACCTGTTGGAACTGGCCCTCCGGTTGAAAGCGGAACTGCGGCAGGCAGGCGGAAACCAGCCCCTGCTCGCCGGGAAGACGCTCGGCATGGTCTTTCAGAAACCGAGCCTCCGCACGCGCGTCTCCTTTGAGGTGGGAATGCTCCAACTCGGCGGGCACGCGCTCTACATCAGCCCAAACGAGATTCAGTTGGGCAAGCGCGAGAGCACTCCCGATGTGGCGCGCGTGCTGGGCCGCTACGTCAGCGCCATCATGGCGCGCGTCTTCTCGCACCGTGACATCCTGCAACTGGCGGAATACTCGCCCGTGCCCGTCCTCAATGGCCTGAGCGACTACAATCACCCGTGTCAGGGTATGGCGGACTACCTGACGATGCTGGAAGCGTGGGGGTCGTTCGAGGGGCGCGTCCTCACCTATGTGGGCGATGGAAACAACGTGCTTACCTCGCTCGTGAATGGGGCTGTCCACAGCGGCGTCACGGTTCACGCGGCGACGCCCGAAGGCTACGACCCGCCCGCCGATGTAATCGAGAGTGCCCGCGCGCGTGGCGCGGCGGTCAAGCTCTTCCGCGACCCCGTAGAGGCGGTGCGCGGCGCGGACGCCATCTACACCGACGTATGGACCTCTATGGGTCAGGAAGAGGAGACACAGGCGCGGTTGAGGGTCTTCCCGCCCTATCAAATCAACGAGCATCTGCTGTCCGAGGCGGACCCGCAGGCTATCGTGCTGCACTGCCTGCCCGCACACCGGGGCGAAGAAATCACCGACGCGGTGGCGGATGGACCGCAGTCCCGGCTGTGGGACCAGGCGGAAAATCGCCTGCACGCGCAGAAGGCGCTGCTGGTTCGCCTGCTGGCGGCGGATAAGGAGTAAGGGCGTGGCTGACAGACCCGACGAGCGTACACGGGCCGTTTCCGGCAGCTATGAACAACTGTTGGAGCAGGGGCACGACCTCGCGTGGGCGGGCAACTGGCGCGAGGCGGCAGCCGCCTACCGCAACGCCGTCACGCTGCGCGGGGATGACGCGGTAGGCTACATCAATCTGGGGCTGGCGCTCGCCAAATCGGGCGACTCGCGTGAGGCGCTGCGGGCCTACCAGCGCGCCCTGGTGCTGAACCCCGGCGACGTGACTACCTTGCAGAAAGTCGCGGAGCTGCACGCCCAGCTAGGAGAGCGGCTACAGGCGGCGAGCACCTATCTTCTCCTGGCGGACAGGTACATCGAGGCGCGGCAGCCCGCCAACGCGGTGCGCGCGTGGCAGCAGGTCGTGCAGTACGAGCCGTCTAACCGCATCGCCTTCCGCCGCCTCGCCGATGCTTACCAACGGGGCCGCCGCAACGACCTGGCAGCGCAGGCCCTGACCGCGCTCGCCCGCATCCACGCCGACGCGGGCGAGACGAGCGAGGCCGCGCAGTTGGCACAGCAGGCGCTCGGCCTCTCGCCGGAGTCGGCCCCCGCGCGGCAACTCCTGACGGTGCTCAGAGCAGCCCCGCTTGACGAGACCGCGTCCATGCCCAGGCGGCGGGGCACCGGGACACTCTTCCGGGGCACGGCGGCAGGCCAGCGCGGCACCGACCCTCTCGACTTCAGCACCCTTCAGGCCGAGGCCCCACCCGACGAGGACGAGGAGGCGCGAGGTGTCGCCCCCGGACGCAGCCCGACGGAGGCGGCGCAGGAACGCGCGGTCGCCCGCCTCGCCAATTCCATCTTTGAGGGGGGGCGGAGCAACCCCAGGGCCGACGCCCTACTCGCCAGGGCGCTGGACCTCCAGACGCGGGGCCTCGTCGAGGAGGCGGCGCGCTTCTACGAGCAGGTCGTTCAGGAGGGCGGCGACAGCGCCGACGCGCGCGTCACGCTCGCCACGCTTTATCAGAAGCTCTTCCGCTTCGGCGACGCGGTTCAACAGTTCGAGCAGGTCATTGGCTCGCCGGAGTACGGCGTGGCGGCGCTCTTCGGTATCGGCCAGTGCTACTGGAATCAGGGGCGCATGGACGAGGCGCTCCAGCACTTCCAGCAGGCGGTGGAGCGCCTTGACCCGGAATCCATCGAGCGAGAACAGGCGGATGAGCTGCTTGGAGCCTATGCAGGGCTGGTGGACGCCCATGACGCGATGGGCGACCAGGAAGAGGCGCAGCGCGTCGTCACCCATCTGAGCGACCTCCTGAGCAATCGCGGCTGGGACGAGCGGATGCGGGAGTGGCAGGACTACTACGGCGCTGGGATGGGCGTTGCCGTCGAGCCGCTCGACAGCCGGGTCAGTGCCCTCGTCGAGAGCGCTATGGAGGCCGCCACCCAGTACCGCGCGCGGGGACTCGTCAGCGCCGCGATTGACGAGTTGTACGAGGCACTCCCCGAAGCGCCACACTACCTGCCCATGCACCTGCTGCTCGCGGAACTCTTTCTGGAGGAGCGCCGCGTTGACGCCGCCGTTGCGAAACTCATCACCGTGGCCGACGTTTACCTGATTCGCTCCAACCCGACGCAGGCGGTGCGGGTGCTCAAACGGGCGCTGGAAATCGCCCCGGTGGAACAGAGCGTGCGCGGCAGGCTGATTGACCTGCTGATGACGCACGGGGAGATTGACGAGGCGATTCACCACACCATCCAACTGGCCGAGGGTTTCTACGAACTGGCGCAGATTGACCGCTCCGTTGACAAGCTGAACGAGGCGTTGCGGCTGGCCCCTCGCGCCAACATGGAACACGAGTGGCAAATCAGGATTCAGCGCCGCCTGGCCGACATTCACCTCCAGCGCCTCGACTGGCGGCGGGCGGCGGCAGCCTTCGAGGGAGTCTACAACCTGCGCCCCGAAGACCTGGAGGTGGCGCGGCGTCTCTCCGACCTCTACGGGTCCAAGCTGGGGCAGCCCGAACGGGCGCAGGCGCTCATCGAGCAGACGGTGCAGCGCCTGGGAGAAAGCGGCGACGTGGCGGATGCCGTGCGCTTCATGCAGGAAGAGATCGAGGCCCGCCCGAATGACCCGGACCTCTTCAGGCTTCTGGGAGAGTTGTACGTCGCGGGGGGCAACGTGGAGGCAGCGGCGCAGAGTTGGGAGCAGGCTGTTGAACTGCTGGTGCGGGGGCAGGAGCGCGCCCAGGCGGCGGCGCTCCTGCGGCGCATCGTCGCGCTGCACAGCGCCCGCGAGCAGCGCTACCGCGCCATGCTCAACCACATGATGAAGATGTAGTGCCCGCGTAATTGGAGATACCGCCCTCGCATCTATGATTCACAGGCGGGGCAGTTTCGCGCTCCGGCCCCTATCCCGCTGTCCGCCGTTATCCATCGTCCTTCGTCCCAAAGATTGGAAATAGCAGGAGCATGCTGTCCGCGCTGCAAGAGTTGCTGCTGACCTTTTCGGGGTTCAGCCTCACGGATGTCATTGACATCCTATTGGTGGCACTCGTCATCTATGGCATGCTCTACCTCGTGCGCGGCACGCAGGCCGTGCAGTTGCTGCGCGGCGTGATGGTCCTCGTCATTTTTATCATCATTCTCTCCAACCAGTTCGAGCTAACCGCCTTTAGCTGGCTGATTCGGAACTCCCTGCCCGCGCTCTTCGTCGCCATTCCGGTTATCTTCCAACCGGAGATACGGCGCGGCCTGGAACGGCTGGGCCGGACGGGCCTCTTCTTTCAGGGTGCCGCCTCGGAGCCTGAAGTGACCCGCGCCATCAATCGCGTCTCCCGCGCGGCGCAGCGCCTCTCGGACATGAAGCTGGGCGCGCTGGTCGTCTTCGAGCGCGAGAGCGGGTTGCAGGAGGTTATCGAGACGGGCGTCCCGATTGACAGCCGCATCAGCACCGAACTGCTCATCACCATCTTCTTTACCAACACGCCCCTTCACGATGGCGCGGTCATCATTCGGGGCGACCGCATCATCGCGGCGGCAGCCGTGCTCCCCCTCGCGGCAGACGTGCGGGACCGACGGCTCGGCACGCGCCACCGCGCGGCGGTGGGCATCACCGAGGCGACGGATGCGCTGGCGGTGGTCGTTTCGGAGGAGACGGGCATCATCTCACTCGCCTACAACGGGCGGCTTATCCGCCACCTGGACGAGGGCCGCCTGAATCGGCTGCTGCACGCTTTCTACGGGCCGCCCAAGCAGCAGAGCGTGCGAGACTGGATTTTCCGCCGCCGCCGCCCCGCCGGGCCGGAGGAGGTGACCTGATGCGCGTGCCACTTCGCATGCCCGCCGAGATGTCTACGGGTTTCAGTTCCGTGCTGCTCGCCCTCGTGCTGGCCGTGATGGTCTGGATTGCCGCCACCAACACGGAACTGAGCCGGGTGACGTTTCCCGCCAATGACCGGGGATTGCCCGTCGAGGTGATGGACGTGCCGGGTGGAATGATGGTCATCGAGGGTGGGGAGGCGCGGGTCAGCGTGGATGTGCTGCTGCCGAGAGGGCAGGAGCAAACATTGGGGCCGAATGATCTGGTGGCGCGCGTGGACCTTTCGGGACTTGAGCCGGGCACGCAGCCAGTCGAGGTAGAGGTCGAGAGGCAGCCGGGCGCGCCGCCGTTCCGCATCCTCGGCTGGACGCCGCGCCGCATTGATGTGACGCTCGACGAGGTGGTGACGAAGCAGTTGCCTGTGGAGGTCTCCGTCACCGACGTGGAGACGGTGCCGCAAATTTATCAGGTGCTGACGCCCACCGTAGACCCGCCAACCATTACGCTCTCCGGGCCGCGTAGCGTCGTGGAGCCTGTGGAGAGCGCCGTCGCCGAGGTCTCGGTGGCGGGGGAGCGCGCCTCCGTCACGGCAGAGGTGGTGCCGCAGCTTTTCCTGGCGGAAGGTGAGGCGATTGAAAGCCCCGACTATGAGATGGAGCCGGAGCAGGTAGTGGTTGACGTTCCCATCGAGCAGCGCCAGGGCTACGCAGAGTTGATTGTCCGCACGCGCATCCAGGGCGAACCGGCGCGGGGCTACTGGGTTAGTGACCTGGACACAAATCCCAAGCAGGTTACGGTGGTTGGCGACCCCGCCATCGTCGCCAACCTTGACGGGATTGTGAACACGGAACCCGTCCCTGTCGCAGGGTTGAGCGAGGGGCAGC
The DNA here is from genome assembly GCA_036386615.1 of Ardenticatenaceae bacterium. Classification (GTDB taxonomy): domain Bacteria; phylum Chloroflexota; class Anaerolineae; order Ardenticatenales; family Ardenticatenaceae; genus DASVVH01. The sequence goes on along the minus strand of DASVVH010000275.1, from coordinate 5,787 downwards.
TAACCTTCAACGTCGCCCTCGAACTGCCGGAGGGCGTCTCGCCACTGGAGGACAACGCGGTCGAGGTCTCCGTTATCATCGAGCCGCAGACCAGCAGCAGGCGCGTCACCATCGTGCCGGGGTACGTTGGATTACAACCCGGTCTCGTCGTCACCAACATCGTTCCCTCGACCATTGAGGTGCTCCTGCAAGGTCCGGTCAACGAGTTGGAGGAGTTGGACCTGGAAGACGTGGTCGCCACGCTCGACCTGACGGGCTACATTGAAGGGACGGCGCTCGTCGCGCCAGCAATAACCCCGCCCGGTGGGCTGCGCGCGGAATCTATCATCCCCGAACAGGTGGAGGTAACGATTGACGAGCCGCGCGGCAACCGTCAGGTGCTGCTGCCCGTGACCACGACGGGCCTCGCCTCCGATCTAATCGCCGTCGTGGACCCCATCTCGATTACGGCGGAGTTGGAAGGCCCCGTGCTCCCTCTGGACAACCTGGACATCGCCGCGAGTAGCCCTGTCCTGGATGTGAGCGACTTTTCGGCGGGCACCTACATTATGACCCCCACCCTCACGTTGAGTGAGGGCATCTCCGTGACGAACCTGCTTCCGTCCATCATCACCGTCCGCCTCTTCCCCAGAGACGAGATAATGGCTCCGACCGCGCCTATCGAGGTCACAAATCTGGCTCCGGGGCTGAACGCGGACCTCAATGCACCCGTTGCCGTCGTGCGCGTGGCGGGTTCCGGCACGGAAGTCGCCCTGACACGCAGCCCGACTTTCCAGGTGGCGGCGGACGCGAGTGGGCTAGGCGAAGGGGTCTACACACTGCCCCTCCAGGTGCGGCTCCCCGCAGGCTACTTCCTGGTTGGCGTAGTCCCGCAGACCGTTCAGGTGCGAATCACCCCCGAAGACCCGCCAGTCCCTACGCCTGGCCCTGCCGCGCCTCTGTAGCCCTTATCTTGCTCTCCATCGGAAGGCCGCAAACCCGCCGGAGACGGAATGGCGCGCCGAGCACGAGGGTTCGTGCGGCTAATAGAGAAATCAAATAGAGTTGGACAATGGAGAGGCACCGCAAACGGGCCGTATGCTGTTGCTTTCGTCCTTCGTCTTTCGTCCTTCGTCTCTTGATTGTCCAACTTCCAGGGCAATCCGCCATAAACCAGACATAAGCCAGACAAAAGAAAGGTACGTATGAAACGAATGCTATGGGTTCTGCTATTCGCAGGACTCCTCCTCACCCTGACGCTGGGCACTGTGGCCGGGGTTGGCGCGGCGCAGGTTGGCCCCGATTATCAGGCTCCGGCAGCCATTGCCGCGCCGGAGGCTGTGGTGACGATGACGGTTTCCGTCACCCTGCCCAACACGACGCCGCCGGGAGACGCCATCTACATCGCGGGCAGCTTCCAGAGCTGGGACCCCGGCGCAACCCCGCTCAACCGTGACGGGCTTCACGCGTCGGGCACCATTACCGTCACCGAGGGTGAAACGCTCGAATTCAAGTTCACGCGCGGCTCCTGGGAGACGGTGGAGAAGGGACCGATATGCGAGGAAATCGCGAATCGTACCGCGCAGGCGGAGGCGGGCGGCTCGATTGAGGCGACTGTCGTCAAATGGGCAGACCTCTGTGAAGCGCCCTTCTTCGACACGCGCATCCAGACCGTTACTCTGGAGAGCGAGGCGCTGGGCGTCACCAAACAGTTCTATCTCTACACGCCGCCCGGCTACGACGAGAACGCGGAGGCGCGCTACCCCGTGCTCTACCTCTTCCGGGGCCACGAGCGCGAGTGGGTGAACCCCTACGAGGACGGAACACGAGCGGGCACCAACGTCATTGACGTGTACGAAACGCTGCTGGAAGCTGGCGATGTGGGGCCGATGATTCTCGTCTTTCCGGGCATCAGCAGCGCCGACAACTCCGTGAGCGGCCTGCTGACAGACTTCCAGCACCCCGAACTGGTGCCGGAGGATGACCAGCCGAGCGTCGGCACCGGGCAGTTCGAGAGCTATTTCATCAACGATGTGATTCCCTACGTGGACGCTACCTATCGCACGGTGGCGACACGGGAGGGGCGCGGCGTGGATGGCTTCTCGCTCGGCGGCTTCATGAGCGCCAAGATTGCCGCCGAGCACCCCGACCTCTTCAGGACGGTGGGCGCGTTCGATGGCACCTACCTCTACGCGGACCCGACGTGCCAGCTTATCTCGCCGCAGGATACGCTCTTCTACAACCCGCAGAATGACTGGCTGTACGGGCCTGCCTTCGGGCCGTTCCCTACCCGCGACAGCGCCTACGCGGCGGAGAACAACGCGCCGAACATCGTCTGCAACAGCACGCCGGAAGCGATGCAGAGCCTGACGTGGCTCATCCAGTACGGACCCGAATCGTCGGAGCCAACTGACGCCAATTACCTGCGGGGCGCGCACCTGATGGGGCATCTGGAGGCGAAGGGCGTCACCAACGGTCTTGAGCCAGTGCTGGCGGGGGGCCACAACTGGCGTACCGCCGACGAGCACATGCGGCAGACCCTTCCGCTCCACTACACGGCGTTCCAGTCGCCGACGGCTGTGACGGTTGAGGCGCTTGGCGCGGCCAGCGCGCCTGTTCCCATGAGCCTCTGGTTGGCTGGCGCGGGTGTTCTGGCGGGGTCGGGCTGGCTTGTGACTCGGAAGCGCAGCACTCGATAAGAATACGCTGTCGGAAGCAGGAGGGGGCGAGGATAGGTTTATCCTCGCCCCCTCTTTTAAGTTAGCGGCCTTAGCGCCTGATCTCTTCGTCCCCGTTTTGCAGAATGATGGGCAGGTACACCTTCGGTTCGGTTGGAGCGCCGGGCGTCGCAGTGAGGGTTCTCGTGGGCGAGGGGGTCATGCTGGGCGTTCCGGTCGGCGTCGCCGAGGGCGTGCGCGTCGGAGTGCTGGTGGGCGGTGTCCCGGTAATGGTGGGCGTGCTGGTGGGCGGGGTTCCCGTCACGGTCACGGTGGGCGTGTTCGTAGGTGTGCTGGTTCGAGTGGGCGTTGGCGAGCCACCGAGCGAAATCGGCACGAACATTGGCCCGGCGAAGCAGGGGAAGGGTTGAGCAGGCTGCTGCTGAGAGGGTGAGACCGTCCAGCAGTAATAATCCGCCTCCGAGTTGGCCTGAAGGGCTGATACTTGGGTGGTCATCTGTGGGATGTACCACAGGACGATATTCTGATTCTCCACAGGTTCATTATTAACCCACTCTGCTTTCGGGCCTGCCGTAGTGTGATCACCCCAGCCACCCCAGTCAGTGGTGTCCCCTTCCTGGTCCGGCTTGTGCAACAACACAAAGAGGTTTTCATTGTCGCCGCGCCCGCCATCGCCAAATTGTCCTCGCCCCGGCTCGACGTAGTAGCCCACGCCGCTCTGGTCGGTCACGCGCCAGCCATAACCTTTGGAGTTAACTAGAGAATTTGGGCCGAACTGCGCCTCGGTGGGCTGGGTTACCCAATTGTTGCCATTCCAGTAGGCGAGGCTATCTCCTTGATCGCCATTCACCGCGAGGTCAATCCGCATCATGGCGCGATAGATGCCCGTCGCGGCGCAGCCCTGCCCATACGCACCACCAACGACGCGGAAGCGCCCATCGGTAAAGAACTGCATGTGCTGCTCGTAGCGATAGTTGCAAGGATAGCCCCAGTTCCCCATGCGGAAATCCTGGACGACCTCAAAGCCGACGTACTGCCCGTTCGCAGACAGGTCGCGAATCTCGGTCTCACCGTAAGGAGCAATCTGGAAAGCGACAGAACTGCACCCCGGTATGTCCTGGAAGCCGGGCCAACTGTAGCTGTTTTCCGGGTACTCGACGTTCCAGTGGGCGATTTTAGCACTCGTCATCACCATCTGCCCTTGATAGGAGACGTTGGCGACGCGCAGCCCGTCGGTTCCGGTAACGCTGTGCTCCAACGACCAGCCATCGCGCTGGTAGGGACCATCTGACGGGGCGGGGCAACCGCCGCTCACGGACGCGGTGTTCGCCTCCGGCGGGCGTGCAGCGCCGGGAACGTTCGTCCAACTGATGCCTTCCATCGCCTCGTCGGTGAGGTCTACGATGGCCCACAGCAGGTACTTATCCACCTCAAAGAGGATTGCGACGCAGAGGTGGCCCCCGTTGCAGTCCGTCCCGGTCAGGCCAGAGACCATCGGCGACCAGGGGGAAGCGGTGGGGCGGTAGCCGAGAACGCGAATGACCTCCGGGTCATTGAAGGCAATCTCCAGCGCCCGCTCTTCCAAACGGGCGGGGATGCCAGGGCGTATGCCGGGCTGGTAGAGCACGTCCAGCACCTCATCGGTCTCGACGTTGACGATGGCGAGGACGGTCGAGTTCTCATCCCAGAGGTAGATTTCGACCAGCCAGCAATCTGCCTGGACGCAGGCGCGGCTGGCGCGGGTATACTGGTCGCGAACCTGCCGCACGCCGAAGACCTCGGCGCGGTGGCCCCGCATGTACTGCCGGACGCGCGCGTCGAGAAGGGCTTCCTCCTGGGCCTCGTACTGCTCCGGCTCCCATCTGTCGGGGGAGGGCGGGGCCGCCGACATCTTGCCACGCGCGACGCCCTCCTGCCCAGGCGCGAGGCTCGCCAGACCGACGAGGGGCACGATTAGGAAGAGGGTCAACAGCAGCCAGCCCGTTCCCAGGCGGCGCTTGAAGCCAAGAAGTTCTATCACTTTTCTCACGGTTTCCTCGTCCCTCGTGGTCGCGGTGCCAGCAGCGAGCCTGCCTTATGGGTAGCAGAAGCAGGAGTAGAAGGGATTATAGAAGCAAGTGTATCAAATTCCATAAAGTTAGGTGGAGCGCGGTTGAGCCAGCGGCGACGACCGACGACTGACGACCGCTAACGAAAACGGATAACGGCTCGTCATCTGGGAGCTACCCGAACGCGAGTTCCTTGTCCAGTGCCAGAATTACCTTCGCGTAAGTTGTTCGTCCCATGTCAAACCAGTTCGGAGAGTCCGGCCTCTTCAAGGGCGGTGTGAATCTCCAGCATGAGGAGGGGGCGCAGGGTCGCGCCGTGTCCGAACTTTGCCCGCGCGAGGAGGGTCAACTGCGTGCTCGGCCCCAACTCTCCGGTCTCGCTGATGACCTCCGGCTTCTCAAAGAGCAGGTCGGTGTGGCGGTCCAGCGCGGAATCGGCTACCTGTTCGAGCACGGCAATCGTCGCCGCCACGTCTTTGGGGGCAACAGAGACCCGCACGGAGGCGGGGGAGAAGGCCCCACGCGAGAAGTTACGAATCACGCGCACATCGCCGTTCGGGACGATGAATAGCTCGCCCGTGTCCGCACGGATGCGCGTGGTGCGGATGCCGACGTGCTCCACCGTGCCCATCACGTCCATTATCTCGACCTTCTCGCCGAAGGCATAGGTGTACTCGAAGAGAAGGGTGATTCCGGCGAGATAGTCGCTGACGAGGGGCCGTGCGCCCAGCCCCAGCCCCGCGCTGAAGAGGGCAACACCCGAAAGGAGCGCGGTCTGACCCACTCCGATGAGTTGGAAGACCAGTATGAGAGCGACCACGATGACTATAAAGGAGGCGAGCGATGTGACCAGCCCTTCCAGTGTCCGCGCCCGCCGCTCGCTGACGATGATGCGCTGCCTCCTGACGGCGGAACGCAAAAAGCGGCGCACGAAGTAGTGGGCAATCTTTGCCATGATGATTGCGAGAACGATTACCGTCACCAGCCGCACGACGTAGCCCCACCAGTGTTCCAGCGAGTACAATATCGCCAGTTGTTCCTGCCACGTTCTATCTTCGAGCATTGGCCCCCATGCTGCTATG
>DASVVH010000274.1:0-7221 GCA_036386615.1 Ardenticatenaceae bacterium | reverse complement strand
CATTGGCGGCAATCTGGTTGGCAACCACTCTGGACGCAGCTTCCTCTTGCAGTCGGTGGCCCCTCGCCTTGACCCTACCATTGTCCTGGACACCCGGAGCGATGATCCGGCCCGACGGCAGGCGGGACTTGTCCAGTTGGCCCAAACCTACTGCGACCAGCCACATCTCCGTCCTCAGGCTATTACGCTGGCAATCCGTCATCTGAAGCCTCGCGCGAGTCCCTCGCTATGGCTACCGATGCAGAGCACCTTCGATGCCGAACCAGTGGTTGACGTGCGGGCACGTGCCGCCACCACCCTCGGCGAACTGGGCGACGAGGCCGCACTTGATGCACTCGTCAGTGCCCTTGACGACGAGCCACCCGTCACTCGGGCTGTGGTCGGTGCGCTTGGCCGCCTGCACAATCCCCAGGCAACCCAGCCGCTCCTCGCCCGACTCCCCACGGCTCCCAATGACCTCCTGCTCGATCTAGGGACAGCCCTTAGCGCAATCGGCGACCCCTCCGCAATGCTCCAACTCCTTCGAGAGGCTCTGCGGCGCGGGCGGCTCGTCCCCTTCATCGGCCCCGATTTTCCATTCACGCTGACCGGACTGCGCGATCGAGTCACCGTCGCCCGCGAACTGGCCCAACGTCAGGGGCAACCCGAGAATGCGTCCTTGGCAGAAGTAGCCGTGATGACCATCACGGGACCTCTCCCCGCCGCCTCTGAACCCTCGCTCTGCCCCCGCTGCCGTCAGGTGACTACTGCCTGGAGCGGCAATCGTCACATCTACACCGCCTTCATGAAAAGCGCGTTGAACGATCAGGCCATCACACCGGGTTCGATCTACCAGCAACTCGCCAAACTCAAGATCAACATCTGGCTCAGCGGTGCCTACGACGAGATGCTCGTTCGGGCACTGGGTGCCAGAAGCAATACGGCTGTGAGCGGCAGCGATACGGTCTATCTTCGCACCGATCGGCCTGCGGTCGTGCAACTGGTCGGCGCACTCAGCAGGCCGGAGAGCCTAGTGGTGGTGGAGAGCGAGTATACTCAGCTTCGCCCCGCCGAGCATGATCGCCAACTACTTGTGAATTACCTTCAAAATGTATGTCAACAAAAGGTCATCCTGTTCCTGGGCCACGATCCACACAGTCCCGATTTCACGCTCCTCGTGCGCCACATCCTTAATCGTCATCTGGGCGGCATCGAACTGCTACCGATCCTGGTGTGGCCGGAGACGGGGCCGGAACATGCCTGGGGTGGACACCCGCTCTACCACTTGCACCAGGCCCCGGATGACCTCGTTCGTCAACTCACAGATGCAACTTGAGGGAGGCACGCATGTTCAGCACATTTATCGGTTCCTTGAACGGGGTGGCGCGTAGTCGGCTTTATACGCTTGTCTTCGTGACCGTGTTGTTGAGTGGACTTCTCGCGTGTGGCGGGCAGCAGGCAGCTTCTACCGACGACTTCATACCGTCGGAGATGGCGACCACAGCCGCGCCCGCCTCTGAAGCCAACACGCCAACAATTGCAATTTCCACTGCTACTGGCTCGGTTGATCTCACCGTCGGCCCAACGCCGTCGGGAATCGTGACCACGACGGTGACAGTTCCCAGCGTCAACACGCCGACAGTTGAAATTCCCACCGCTACGAACCTGGTTGATCTCACCGTGGAACCTAAGACTGAATTGGGCGAGTCTCTGTCCACTCCAGATACGGCAACCACCTCCCCGCCGAATATTGAAATCATCATCCCGGAGCGAGAGCAGATTCAGCAACTCATCACCACCGATTGGGAGGTGCCTGCACGGGATTCACTCCCTGACCATCTACCGCCGCCACCCGACCGCCTCGCCGAGCTAAGCACGATTGTGACGTTCTTGACTGAACAGGATGAGATTGTCCAGGAGTGTTGTGACCTTTTCGATGATGAGCGGGCTGCTACCTATTCCCTGCCAGGCCTCGGAGTGCTCTATCAAGTGGTCTCCCTCGGGGAGCCAGTAGACGACATCCTGAAAGGCGAGGCCACATGGGAGGACGGGGAAGGGTTGGTCATTGGAGCACTGCTCGTATACCAACTCAGTTACTTGAGGCTAGGCACTGAGCAAGGCGATTATCCTTCAATAGACCCAGGTAGCTATTTAGTCCTGTTGCGCCGCACGCAAGAAAGTGCGGACGTGGAACTATACAATGGCAATGGGGAGCTTGTTGGGAATGGTGAGGTTTTCCCGCGGCAACTGCGACGACTCGATGCACCAATTGACCAGCCATTAGGGTTCATCACCCCCGATCAGATCTGTTTCTCACAGCTCCAGTGGCAAGTATGCCTCAATGCGTTGTCTGAAACAGTACCAGCAGCCGATGCAGAGGCCCAATTCGCCGTAGGCGCGTTGATAGATGCCGGGCTCCTGCCAGATGATGTCCGAGTGGACGTGCTGCTTGCTCGCACCGCTGTTGCTGGTGATGTGCAGATCAGTGAATGCTTGCGGTTCCTTCAGGAGGATATCCCGGGACGCTGCCAGCCCAACCTGGGAGCAGCGGCGGCAGATTCCGTATACAGCGTCCTGGTGTCTGAGGGCGTAACAGGTATGTTAGAGGATGCAGCCCTCGAGGAAGAGGTGATACGTAGGCTAGAGGATGCAGCTCTCGAGGAAGCAATAATCGGTATCGGGGTACTCGTAGTACGTGACGGCGCAAGCCTGGACGAGGCAGCACTCGATGAGAATGCACAAGTCACATCGTTGATTGCAGGTGCTTATCGAATCGATTTGCTGAAGCCCACGGAGCGACCGGAAGAGAACCTGTGGCTCACCCAATTGATCCACCAGGACGGTAGCGTCTTTTACACGACAGCGAGGGAGATCCAGTTAGAGGGCGAGTTGGTCCTGTTCGAGGCACCCGAAGAGGTGCAGGATGAGCAGGGTGCGAGCGAGGTGTTACTCAACACCTTTGTATGGTCAGTCTGCGATAGGCTCGGCCAACGGACGATATGCAACGCCACGACGAGGAAGCGGAACTTCTGTATCAACTTCGTGTCTCTTCAACGAGGATGGTGTGACATCATTGAACCAGCAAACAAGTAATCTCCCGCCGACCCTGATCGAGCAGATCGCGGAAGGACGCTGCGTCCTCTTTCTTGGGCCGGATGCCTCCGAGAGTGCGTATGGGTATCGGGGCCTACCGACGAGTTGGCAGCTTGCCAGCGACCTCGCTCACCAAAGCGGCTACCGAGGTCAGTATCGCCCCCTACCCGTGGCCGCGCAAATCTTTGAGCGTGCGCGGAGCCGGGAAGCGTTGGTCACTTACCTCCGCGAACGACTCGACAGCTCTGAGTTGCACCCGCTTCCGCTGCATGAGCTAATCGCACGCATCCCCTTTTCTATTATCGTCCATGCTGGTTGGGACGACCTGCTTGAGCGAGCGCTGACGCAGCAGGGAATATCCTACGACGTAGCCTATTCCGCCCACGACCTTCCATATCTAGGCACGAATCGCTCACTCATCCTGTACAAGCCCTACGGCAGCTTGGATCGGCCTGAATCGCTTATTATCACAGAGGATGACCAGCTTACCGTCACCACGGAGCTACGCGCCCTTACACGGAGGTTATATGATCTCGTCGGGGCCAATACGCTCCTAATCGTCGGGTACGCGCCTGACTACGATTCCGTATTCATTCGCATCTACCATGAGGCGCGAGAAGATTTCGGTGGCAGTCTTCCTCCGTCATTCGTGATTGGATCGGTAAGTCGCCCGGAGGATGCACTCGAATGGGAAGCACGAGGCATTCTACCACTGGCTAACGATCCCGTTGACTTGCTCCGCAGACTTGCATTGGATGTTGCTCGCATCCAGGGGCGGGAACTCGAACTGCCACCCCCGATGCAACTTTCAGCCGCGCCTCGCGTGACCAATAGTGATGTGGCGGCAGAGTCTAGCGCGTTCAATCAAGTCTTGGACACCCTGGGCGTGGGGGAACTCGTCGAGCAGAGCGACATTCCCCTCCTCGATGCAAGGCAGGCGCGCGACCTGGAAGCGATGCGTGCCGCCTACGAGCGGCTCACCATGAGCGTGTCGGCTGTACCCGAATCGGCGCGCGTCTGGCTGCGGCAAGGGAATCTGGAATACGTACGCGCCAATTACGAGCAAGCGCGGCGCTATTACGAGCAAGCGCTGTCGGTACAACCAGATTTGGCACAGGCTTACCACAATCTGTACTACGTGGAACTCGCGATGGCGCGATGGGAGCCTGCCTTTATTGCCTACCAGCGCGCGGTTGCGCTCAGCCCAGACCTGGCACTATTTCCAACACGCTTCCGTGCCGAGGCCATCCTCGGACAAGCTGGCACCGGGGTCGTCTTTCGCGCGCTGGACACCGAGACAGATAAGCAGGTGGCAATCAAGGTCATGAAGGCTGCGGATGGACGCAATCAGCAAGCAGCGGCCCGTTTCCAGCGCGAGATTGATCTGCTCCAGAAGCTCCACCACCCCAACATTGTACGGGTCCTTGAGATGCCTCCGCACGAGGGAAACCGCTATCTGGTCATGGAATATCTTGGGGAGGAGACCCTGGCGCGGCGCATTCAGCACGACCTCCGGCTCCCACTCGATGAAGCATTCAACGTTTTTCAGCAGGCGTGCAGTGCCATGACCGTCATGCACCACGCGCGTATAATCCACAGGGATATCAGACCGTCAAATATCTTCCTGGTGGAAGGGGAGGTCAAGCTCGCCAGTTTCGAGTTGGCCGCCAGTGTTGACGAGGAAGACGCTAACACAGAAAGGGGGATTGGCGGTGATCTCACCTATAGGGCACCAGAGCAATTGACGGAAGGGGCGGTGGACGGTCGTGCGGATGTGTTCGCACTGGCGACGATTTTTTACGAGATGATTATTGGTATCCATCCCGCGCACGGTGCCTATCGTCCGCCGCATGAACTGGTGCCGGGTCTAACCGAAGAGCTTGATGTCGTCCTTCAGAAAGCACGCGAACGGCATCCTGACGCGCGTTTCGGGACCATCAAGGATTTTTGCGAGGAGCTGTCACGCGTTGTGCGGATGCAGCCAGCATCGCAGCAGGCCCCGTATTGGCTAAAGTTTCTATCCCGACTCCAGCGCGGAATCCTGCTGGCGGTGAATACCTATTGGCCGGTCATCTTTCTCGTGTTCCTCGCTCTGGAACTGGTGCTTCCCGCCGTGCTGCCCTGGCCCGCCGTGCGAAAGAGCAGCCGGATAGTGGGGTTCCTGCTCTTGGATACGCTGAGCGCGGCGTGGCTCACCCATAACTTGATGGCCTATCTCGCGCGGCGGAGTGGATACGCCTCGACTGCATCTTTCGCCGCGCTCTTAGGCGCTGTTGCCGGGGCGAGCTTTGGTGGGCTGCTGGAATGGGCATTCCGCAGTGAGAACAACACACCATGGGACGCACCCACCCTAGATAGCGGCGAATACCTGGTCAACCTAATGTTCCACATTATGCTAGGCGGCGCTCTGGTCATGGTCAGCATTCTGACCATGGTTTCGGGGGCACGGCTGGCACGCCTCGTACGCGTCAGCCCCGCTCTGGGGGCATTGCTCGGTTATATTGCGTTTATGGTCCTCTTTGTGCTCGGCCTGCTCCTTCTGGGAGAACTCACTCCCTAGCCTAACGACTCCGTGATGAGAGATCCAGGCAAAAGGAGCGAAACAACGAACAGGCTAAACCAACCTCTCATCACCCCTCGAACCCTGCTTGACCACCGCCCGCCCAAGCATCACACCGCGCGCGCTGCCGCGCCCTTGTGGGTGCCGTTATCCGTGTGTCGTTAGCGGTCGTCGGTCGTCGGTCATCGGTCGTCGCCTGTCCCTCACAGCCCCAACATCCGCCGCCCCGCAGGCGTCAGGTTCTCAGGCACGATGCGAGTGATGCAAGCCAACTCGTCACCCTCCGCGTGGCCGGAGTTCGCCGCGACGAAGAAAGCGACGTGAGGGTCGCGCAGCCGCCGCCCCGTCAACTCTGCCACGCTGGACCTCAATGGCGAGGGCTGCACGAAGCGCACCACCCCACGCCCCGCGTCGTACTCCGCGCCGAACTTCTGGAGTGCCAGCGCATCCAGAACCTGCTTCACGGCAGGCGGCGTTGGTCGGTCAAAGGCCGGGTAGAACTCTCGGAAGAAGACGGGCAGGAAGCGGTAAGTCTTGTAGCCGGAGCTAATCAGGAACCAGTAGACCTCTGCCTCTTTGATGGCCTCCGCCAGCCCGAAGACGTGCCGCGCCCAGAGGCGGGGCAGCAGCGTCTCGCCCCAATGGTCCCGCGCCACAATCGTGTCGCCGGAGAAGAAGGCCACGACGCGCCGCGCTTCCACTTGAGCCTGCATCCGCATCAGCGTCGAGAAGCCCCGCACCGCGCCCGACGCGCCCTCCGTCAGGAGGATAGCCGACTCCTTCTCGGCCAAATCCGCCTCGAACCGTGCCCGCGAGACCTGCTCGAAATAGCCGCCCAGCAGTGCGAACATCTCGCCCCGTTCGCTGGCAGTCAGGTCGGAGACAGGCTGCACCCGGCCAACCAATCCGCCTTCAACCAGAGTAATGGGTTCCGGCTCTGGCTCAGAGAGAGGCAACTTCAACGTAGGGGGGGCGCTGGTCCAGTTGCTCATAGAACTCCCTTCCATCCTCCCAACCCGCCACGTACAGCGTACTGCGATAGGGAACATGGACGTAGCGGCGGGCGACCTCCAACAGCGGGTCGCTTGCGGCGAAGCCGACCATCAGGAAGGCGTAGCCGCGCTCTGCCGCCAGGTTGTAGACGCGCCGCAGCAGCACGCGGAATATCTCAGGGTCGTTGTCCGCCATGCAGATGAAGCTGGCGTAGGCGAAGCGGAGTGGCTGGCCCGGCGCGGGCAGCGGCTGCGCCCCGGCGAGCCGGATGCCGACGTTCGCCAGGAGCCGCGCCATGCCCAGCGCCCCGCCGTATGCCTGCACCACCGTCTGCTTGTAGCCGCTCTGGTCCCACAGGCCAACCACACCGACGATGATACCCGCCCGCCGGGCCACCAGGAAATCTCCGGCGTGGAAGCCGCGAGTGAGGGGGCTGTCTGCAAAGTCAGCCTCCGTATAGGCCGGGAAAAACTGCCTGGCGCGGCCATGCTCCCGCAGGAAAGCGACTATCTCGCCAACCTGCTCCGGTGAGCCGCGCTCGACTTGATAGGGCGATGGCGGCACCCGCTCCGGCTTTCGCAGCAGGATTGCCAGCG
>DASVVH010000273.1:0-8692 GCA_036386615.1 Ardenticatenaceae bacterium | reverse complement strand
ACGCCGAGGGTGAGCCGCCCGCCGGAGAGTACGTCTATGGTGGCGGCTTCTTTGGCGAGGAGGGCATCGTTGCGGAGGGGGCTGCTTACGATGGCTGTGACGAGGCGGATGCGGTTGGTGACGGCAGCCGCCGCCGCGAGGGAGGCCATCGTGTCGAGGCTGTCGTAGACGAGGCGGTCGAAGACGGCGAGGCTGGCAAAGGGGCCTTCGTCAGCGCGGGTCGCCCAGGCGAGGATGAGGTCGCGGTTCGCGCCTTGGAGGGTGCTGGGAAGGCCGATGCCGACATGCATTCTGATGGTCCTTTCTTCTTAGAACCGACGACTGACGACCAACGACCGTTAACGACAACGGATGGACGGCATAACGCACCAACGGTAGGCGCTTTAGGCGAAGACGCAAGGAGGTTTAAGCGCTAACAAGCAGACGCCGTCAGGTATAGGCGACGAAGGTGATGAATGGGACGAGGCCGAGGCTGCGGGCGACGGCTTCGGAGGCTGCATTGTCCCACTGATGGCTGTAGAGGGGAATTTTGCCCTGTTGTTGGAGGTAGCGCGCCCAGGCGGCGGTGACTTGTCGGGCGTAGCCACGCCGCCTGAAGTGGGGCGAGGTCTGGACCCATGCCTCGCCTGCTTTGTGGTTCTCGCGGGAGGATTCGCAGGCGGAGGCGATTTGCCCGTCGGCGATGATGAGGTGTGTGGAGGGGCCGCCCATTTGAATGTGGCCGGGGAGGCTGCGGTGCGATTCGTTCCAGGGAGTCACGTCCGGGTAGTCGGCAGGGGTGAGGGTGTTCGGGAAGGTGTAGCTTTTGCCGGAGAAGATTTCGTTGCAAGGGGGTGTCTGTTGCCAGGATGCGCTCGACGGTTTTGGGGTCATGGAAGGCGGTTTCGGGTGGGAAGATGGAGAATTGCTGGCGAAGGTGGGCGGGCAGGTCATGACGAAAGTAGGTCGCGTAGCCCTCCTGGTGTTGGGCGATGAAGAGGTGGGGAATGGTGTCGGGGTTGGGGCAGGGGATGGGCACAAGCAGCCCATCGGCGTTCTGGCCGATGCATGCGAGTTCCTGCTGGATTTTGATGAGGACGAGGGCGTTCATGGTGAACGGGGAGTGGGGCATGTGGAATGCGGAAGACCCGTAGGGCACGCTTCAAAGGCCAAGGAAGTGGTCAGATTCGTGCCTCCGCGATGTGGGAAATGACAATTGCTGGTATAAGTCGTGCTGTTCTGATGGTCTTCAAAGTTAATGATAATGGCAGCGCAGGACGAGATCCTGCGGGTAGTTACCGAAGCGGCTCCCGAAGATGTTGATGCCGCCGACATGGTGGGCATCGTCCTTGATGCCGATTCTCAGTGAGATGTATACATTGTCCCAGAGTTTCAGGTCGTTCAGGGTAGTCGGGGAGATTTTGACACCATCCACAAAGCTGCCTTCCGCGTTGACCTGCCACACCTTTAACAATCCATATTGCGAGTTCCACTCCTCCCACCATTGAGGTGTGAGAAGGCCACGCCGCCCACCGAAGTCGGCGGGGCTGGTCCAGGTTCCGATTTCGACGCCGTTTATCCAGAGGGTGACATCGGAGAGCCAGTTTGCGTGATGTAGGGGGGCCTCGGAGCCGACTTCCATGCTAAAATCGAGGCTGTGGAGGACGGCAGTCTGGGGGAGGCGATTGGGAAAGCGGTACTCGACGTAGCCGTGATGGAACCAGAGGAGTTGGGCCTGAAAGCGGCCCGGCTCGTAGAAGGAAGCCTGGTCGTCGAAGGGGCCGATCATGTCCGCATAACTGGCTAGCCCACAGGTGGAGATAACGCTACAATCAACGTAGGCCCCAATGGGCATGGAGAACTCGACGAGATTGCCCGTAGGGACGAGGCCGCGAGGGAGGTAGACCTCGACGAAGTCGTGGACGCGCGCGCAGACTCTTTGCCGCCCGTGCGAGGCGGGTTGGTGAGCAGTTTTGACCAATCCGGCCTCTTCGAGGATGGTGATATGGCTGTTGGCGGTGGAGAGAGGGAGTTTCAGCTCCTTGGCAATCTCGCTGACATTCAGGACTTGATCCCTCAGAAGTTTGAGGACGCGCAGGCGCGGTTCGGAGGCGAGGGCCTTGAGAACTTGCAGGGCGTCCTCGGTTTCGGAGTGAAGTGTCAGGGTACGGCGGCGGGCGGGAATCTGGGGAAGCTGGTCTGACACGGGCACCCTCCACTTCAGCTTATTTTGTAACAGTACAGAGGTTTATACAGGGAGGAACTGATGTTGTCAACTCGTCTCCACCCCGAATTGGCCTCTCGGCCCAGTCCAGGCGTGTGAATAGAGGCAAGCGGAACGTGTTGACAGGCCCCAGAGATTCAGATAAGATAAATTCATCAGTCTAACCCGGATTAGAAATCACCCCCTTTGGACTGAGTCACGTCGGTGCCCCTCGATTGCTTAACAGCCCAATGGTTTTACAGCTTCTCCAGACGTTGCTTCTACTTCGTCATTTTGACAGTCCTCGATAATCAAGTAAAGATAGCGTCGGTACCATCGGACCTTTCCATCGCAAAGAAGCGTAACCGCAAGCTCTTCCCTGACGGAGTCTTCATCACAGCCGGAAGTGCTTGAAATCCCAATTCACGTGCCGAGGAAGGCAAAGAGGAGGAAGTATGAAAGGTCGGTCGCAGCTGTTGTCGTTCATTCTCGTTTTCATCATGCTCGCCAATGTATTGGTTGCGTGTGGTGGAGGCGGGAATACCGGTGCCGAACAGGGTGCCGAAGAGACTACGGGCGGTGAGGCCCCTGCTGAGGAAGCTCCCGCCGAAGAGGCCCCCGCCGAGGAGGCCCCTGCCGAAGAAGCGCCTGCTGAAGAGGCTCCTGCCGAAGAGGGTGGGGAAGCTGGTGGCGAGACTGCCGCCGGTGGCATGACCCTCCCAGCAGAGTGCAGCACGGTGCAGTTGGACTACTGGAACCCGTTCACCGGCCCGGACGGCCCCTTCATGGGGCAGATGGTGGACGCGTTCAACGCCGAGAATCCCAACATCCAGGTCACGATGACCACGCAGGCGGAGTACTACACGCAGTTGGGTACGGCTCAGGCGTCTAACACGCTGCCGGACGTGGCGATTGTCCACGCGGACCAGCTTGCTACGCAGGCGTTCCGCAACATCATCCGCCCGATTCCTGAGGATATTCTGGGCGCGATGGCTATGGACCCCGCTGACTTCCCGGAAAAGGTGTGGAACGCGGGCGACATCGCGGGTGGCCGCTACGCCATCCCGCTCGACATTCACCCGATGACGATGTTCTACAACGCCGACCTGGTTCCTGAAGCACCGACCAACCGCGAGGAGTTCGAGGCGGCTGCGAACGCGGTGACCGATGGTAATGGCTTCATGATTACGACGGGCTTCCCCGTGCAGCAAATCTTCGAGATGCTGCTGGCGCAGTTCGGTGGCTCCGCGTTCAACGAGGAAGGCACCGAGGCGACGTGGAACAGCGAGGCTGGCGTGGAGGCGCTGCAATGGATGCTTGACGCGCAGAGCCAGTGGTCAGAGTCGAACCTTGAAGTGGATGCCGAACTTAATGCCTTCCGGGGCGGTACCGTCGGCATGATCTGGAACGGCATCTGGCAGACGACGAGCCTCACGGGCGACGCGGTGGAGTTCGATGGCCGGGCGACGTCGGTGCCGCAGATTGGCCCGAATCCGGGCGTGTGGGCCGGGTCGCACCAGTTGACGCTGCCGGTTCAGGCGGAAGCCGACCCGTGCGTTGACGCGGCAGCGGGTATTTTCATCAGCTACCTGCTGGCGAACTCGGTGACATGGGCGCAGGCGGGGCAGATTCCGGCAAGCGCCACCGTCCGCGAAAGCGCTGAGTTCCAGGCGCTGGAAGCACAGGCGGCGATTGCGCCGTCGGTCGAGAATGCTCTCATCCCGCCGTCGGTGCCGGGCATCGGTGATGCTTACGCACCGCTGGGCGAGGCAATCAGCGCCGTGATGGGCGGCACCGAGACCGACATTCAGGCCGCTCTGGATGCCGCGGCAGAGGCCGCGAACCAAATCCTGGCACAGAACGCCGAGACCTTCGGCGACACGCCGGGCGGCACGGAGTAAACAGGTCCTCAATACGAGCCGGGGCAGATTTGCCCCGGCTCGTCTCTATCCCCTCTTCTATCCAATCACATACTGCCGTCTTCACCCCGGACTGGTCGCGGAGACCCTGCAACGACGATGTAGAAAGGTGAGCACTCATGGCGACAACTGTCACACGGCAAGAGGTAGCCACTCAGGGCGCAACGAAGGAGCGCTCCTGGAGCCTGGCCCCGTACCTCTTCGTCCTGCCGCATTTGTTTTTCTTCCTCCTTTATCTGGGCTATCCATTCTTCAACGGACTCTACACGAGTCTGTTGCAGTATGATTATACGCGCCCGGCAGCTACACAGTTCGTAGGTCTCCAGAATTACGCCAACCTGTTCAACAGAAACACCATCCAGTTCGACCAATTCTGGAACGCGATGATCAACACGCTGGAATTCGTGCTCATCAGTGTTCCACCGCTCATCCTGGTTCCGCTCTTTCTGGCGGTGCTGCTGAACACGAAGACGCCGGGGCGCAACATCTTCCGGGGTATCTACTTCGCGCCCTGGGTGCTGTCGGCGGCGGTCATCGGCCTGCTCGGATACTGGGTCTTCCAGAGCCAGGGCGGGTTGGTGAACTACTACCTGGAGCAGATAGGAATTAATGGACCACGCTGGCTCTCGTCTATGCCCTGGTTGTGGGTTTCGATTCTGCGCACGACGGGGTGGTGGACGATGGGCTTCAACATGATCATCATCCTGGCGGCACTACAGGATATTCCTGAGTCGCTTTACGAGGCATCGTCCATTGATGGGGCGACTAACGTGCAGGCATTTTTCAGTATCACGCTGCCGATGTTGCGGCCTGTGATGGTCTTCATCATCACGATTACCATCATTGCTTCGTTCAACCTTTTCGCGCAACCGTTCTTCATGACCAACGGTGGACAGGGACTGGCACAGACGGGTGGAGCAGTCGAGCCTATCATGCTCCTCATCTTCCGGGAAGGGTTCGTGCGGACCGGGCAGCAGGGGAGCGCGGCGGCGATGTCGTTTGTGGTGGCCGCCATCATGGTGCTCTTCTCCTACGTCAACTTCAAGGTCTTCCGCACGCGAGAGTAAGCAAAGGAGAAAAGAATGGCTGCTGTATCTGAAGCTCGCCCTACCGCAGTTTCCCAGCCGCGCCTGGGCAATCGCAACCGCCGGTTGCTGGAGCGCATCCTCATCTATGCCGTCCTCATCTTTTTCGCGGTGCTCGTGCTGGCACCCATCATCTGGATGCTCTCGACCGCGTTGAAGCCAAAGTCCCAGTGGTTTGAGGCGACGCTACACTGGATTCCACGAACGCTGACTTTCGAGAACTTTCAGAAGATTCTCAACAACCCCGGCCTGCCGATGGGCCGCTGGTTCATGAATAGCATTGGTGTCGCAACGGTGAGCACGCTGCTGATATTGGCGATTGACGCGCTGGCAGCGTATGCCTATGCGCGAATGCAGTTCAAGGGCCGGAACGCGCTCTTCTCGCTGCTGCTGTCAACGCTCTTCTTACCGGGCATCATGTTCCTGGTGCCACAGTTCCTCCTGACGTTCCGGCTCGGACTGCTCAACAACTACGCGGGTGTTATTTTTCCGAGCCTCGCGGGCGTCTTCGGGGTATTCTTCCTGAGACAGTTCTTCGAGAGCATCCCGAAGGAGCTTGAGGAGGCGGCGCAGATTGACGGGGCTGGGCCGTTCCAGACGTTCTGGCAGGTGGCGCTGCCACTGGCAAAGCCCGCCCTGGCAACGCTGGGCATCATCACCTTCCTGGGGGCTTGGAACGACTTCCTGTGGCCGCTGCTTATCCTGAAGGAGCGCGCTTTGCTCACGCTGCCGCCCGGCCTGCGGACGCTGCAGGGGGCGTACACCTCTGAGTACGGGCAGATGATGGCAGGCGCGGCCCTGACCGCTATTCCGGTGCTGCTTCTGTACCTCCTGCTTCAGCGGTACATCGTGGAGAGTGTGGCGACGACGGGCCTTAAAGGCTAGGAACCAGAGTAGCGGATGAGAACATCACAACCAACGTTACGCCGTCTCGTAGCTATTCTGGGACTGATTGTGCTGCTGGCGGCTTGCGGGCGCGGCGGCAATCAAGAGGCGCAGGCAACTCCCACCGCGACCGCGACTGAGGCCGCGACTGAGGCCGCGCCCGAAGCCACTACCGCACCGCCGACAGCGACGCGCCCGCCCGCGCCAACGGCGACAGTGGTGCCCGAGGGGAGTTTCGTCAATCCGGTCTTCCGACAGGATTTCCCGGACCCGCACGTCATCGAGGTGGATGGTACCTACTACGCCTACGCCACGAACGCATCCGGGCGGAATATCCAGATGGCGAAGTCTACGGACCTTATAGAGTGGGAATACCTCTCCGACGCGATGCCCGTCCTGCCATCATGGGCGCAGTTGGGCGGCTCCTACGTGTGGGCACCGGAGGTCATGCAGATTGGTGACCAGTTCGTGATGTACTACACGGCGCGGGACAAGGAGGCGGACGTGCAGTGCGTCGGCCTGGCAATAAGTGATAGCCCGGAAGGCAAGTTCCGGGACCCCAACGACTCGGCGTTCGTCTGCCAGACGGAAGAGGGGGGGACGATTGACGCCCACCCCTTCCGCGATGGCGACAAGCTGTACCTCTATTACAAGAACGATGGCAACTGCTGCGCCATGCCGACGTATCTCTATGTTCAGGAGATGACCCCGGACGGGTTAAGCCTCGTAGGGGAGCCTGTACGGCTGGTTCGCAACGACGCTGCGTGGGAGAGGCACGTCATCGAGGCCCCGACCATGTGGAAGCACGAGGACCGGTACTACCTCTTCTTCTCAGCCAACAATTACGGGGGTATGGAGTACGCCGTCGGGTACGCCAACTGCGAAGGGCCGATGGGACCGTGCGAGGATTCGCCGGACAACCCCATTCTGTCCAGCGTGATGGAAAATCCCCCCGTCATTGGGCCGGGCCACCAGACGCTCATGCAGGTAGAAGACGAGACCTGGATTGTCTACCACGCCTGGGAAGTCACCTCTGCTGGATTGAAAGGAACGCGCCGCTTCATGTGGGCGGACCCCATCTCCTGGGAGGGTGGGGAGCCTGACGTGCTCGGCCCGACGACGCAGCCGCAACCCGCACCAGAGAGTACCGAGTAAACCACGCTGACTGAGGCGAGAGGGAAGCCCCACTCTCTCGCCTCGTCGCACCTGTTGCACTATCCGCAGACTTTCGGCCAGTCAGCGGACCATCGCAGGGGCGCGATGGCCCACCATGCAACCTACTCTCCGTTTTCTTCGTGAAAGGACAGGTCTTATGCAACGACGCTCCTCGTGGTGGTTTTTCTCTATGGCTGTACCCATCGTGCTGGCTCTCGCCCTGTTCCTGGCCTTCGGCAGCCCGGCGGCAGAGGCGACCAGCCAGCCGCTCGCACGACCGGATGGCGCACTCGCGTCCGTCCAGGGCGGCGAGTCAATGACTTATACGAATCCCGTTTCGATGACGATTCCCGACACGTACACGCCAACGTCGGGTCTGGTGGAGAGCTGTGCCGACCCCACCATTATTCGCGGTCAGGAGGAAGACGTGGTGGTCCAATGGTGGTACATGTACTGCACCACCGACCCCCTACGGGGTGACGACCTGAATGAGGAAGGCAATCTCATCTTCCACCCGATTCCCATGTTCCGCTCGGATGACCTCGTCAACTGGCAGTACATGGGTGATGCTGAAGAGGCCCGCCCAAGTTGGGCAGAGCCGAGCGCTGGCCTCTGGGCACCCGAAGTCGAGTACTTCAACGGCCAATACTACCTCTATTTCGGCGTCACCGATGTCGTTTCAGGTACAGCAGGTAGTGGCGAGCCTTCAGATTGTCCCTTTGACAATGCGATTGGTGTGGCGACGAGTGACAGCCCGCTCGGACCCTGGACGCCGTCAGACACACCAGTGGTTGAGCCACGACGCGGCGGCGGTGGTTGTAACTTCTTCTGGACCTACGACCCTGAAATCGTCGTGACGGAAGAAGGTCCCGACTACATCTTCTTCGGCAGCTACTACGGTGGCGTCCACGTCCGCGAACTTTCAGCGGACGGCCTCGCGTCTCTTCCTGGGACGAATCAGCAGGTGGCGATTGCCAACAAGTACGAAGGGGCCGAAGTCCACGAATTCGGCGGCTTCTACTACCTCTTCCTATCGGCGACGGATTGCTGTAGGGGTCCGTTGTCAGGCTACAGTGTCTTCGCGGGGCGCTCCGTGACCATCACTGGCCCCTACGTGGACCGTGACGGCGTGCCGCTCACGGAGTTCATGGAGGATTACGGGCAGGGCGAGGTTCTGAGTGGCCGCGCTGGCGGCACACCCGTCATCAGCATGAACGGCAATCGCTGGGTGGGGCCAGGCCACAACGTTGTCTTCACCGACGAGGGTGGACAGACGTGGACCTACTACCACGCGATTGACCGCTTCGATCCCTAC
Organism: Ardenticatenaceae bacterium; assembly: GCA_036386615.1. Lineage (GTDB taxonomy): Bacteria > Chloroflexota > Anaerolineae > Ardenticatenales > Ardenticatenaceae > DASVVH01. The sequence continues at coordinate 151 of DASVVH010000273.1, read as the reverse complement.
TTCTCCGGCACGCTCAACTTCACCAAGCGGCCCGCGCTGCTGGACCCGATTGATTGGGTGGACGGCTGGCCGGAGGTACGTGGAGGTTACTGGGCCTCTGATCAGCCGATGCCCGCGCCTGCCGCGCAGCCAGGGGAGGTGAGCGCCTACG
>DASVVH010000272.1:0-10842 GCA_036386615.1 Ardenticatenaceae bacterium | reverse complement strand
ATGGTCTACGGCGACGACAACAGCACTCACCTCGCGGTCCTGCCGGGCCAATTCGGCGGTGCGGTCAGGGTTGTACGAGATGCTGTGGATAAGCACGCGGCTAATTTGGCTGGCCGGAACGTCAAGCCCCCACAGCCGCGTATCGAACTCGTTGGAGAGGGCATCGGTGAGGAAGCTGCTCGCGCGCGCGTGGTCCTTGCCGAGCGCGAGATAGAAGGCGGCGACAGCCTTCTCCGGGTATGGAGAATCGGTAGGCAGTTCAGGGGGCGCGAAGAGGAAGTCCACGCTCTGCTCGTCCGGCGCTTTCACACGTCCATCGTCGTTGAGGAAGGTCTGCCCCGTGGGACCGAGGCGCGGCTGGTACTCGCTGCGGATGGCGAGTTGACTCCGCTCGAAGGTGCTGCGTTGGTAGGTCGTGATGGCCCCGGATGTCTCGTCCCGCTCGATGCGCCCATTGGCCCGGAAGAAGCCTAGCAGGTTGAAGCCCTGCCGCGTGTTGTCGGGCGGGGCGCACGGGTTCTGAATCTCGTCGCGGAACCGATAGATGGAGAGCGTGTTGGCCGGGCCGGGAGCCTCGATGATAAGCTCCTCCGCCGCCTGGTGCGGGTCGCTGCTGCCGAGCCAGTCTTGCATAGTGGCTGTGATTTCTTCGCCCTCGCCCAGATAATCATTGTCCGGGAAGGGCAGCCGCCACGCGTGAATGAGCGGCGGGTCGCAGGGAGCCGCGTCGTAGGCGATGCCCTGAATCGGCGTGTTCTCCCACTCCTCGCCCTGCGTCGGGTCGTAACGGTAGAGGACCAGCCATTCATCCTCCCCGTCGCCGTCCACGTCCAGTTCCACAGTCTCCGCGATTCGCATCTCGTCTTCGCGCCGCTCCTCGAAAATCTCCTCGAAGCGGATGGACCCCTTGTTGGACCCCAACCCGCCGCTACAGCCGAGGAGCAGGAGACTCAGCAGGAGTAGGGCAAACGGGCGGGCAGCGAGCCGCGACAGCCGAAGCACAGGCTCGCGGGTAGCCTGTGGTGCGGGAGGGGCCGTCCGTCGAATGAGCATGAGCAGCGCTGGCGAACCTGGGTCAGGATGCATACGGGAGAAGGGCACGTATGGTAACACACTTCAACTAACCCGTACAAGGCTCTCACGATACGCGACCAGGGCTGTGTCAAAGTCGGGGAGGCGAAGGAGGAGGGGGAGCGGGAAAGGGGCCGAACGGCACAGAGGCCAGTAAAGGCCAGTAACGGCCAGTACTGGCGAGCGATAAGCGGCCAGTATAGTGGTAAGTAGCTGCTATGTAAATGTTAGTTATATCACAAGCCGCGCTACTCTGAGGCTATCAAATCTCTGCGACATCACACCCTTACTTTATTGTCGAAGACAATATCTGCAACATTTCCGCTAAAGGCGTGGCGAATCCATCTGCGCTTGTCATTATGTTGACGTGAGAGGGTGGAGAGAGTACAATGGCGCAAGGTTTGCTCTGAATAGAGTGGGGTTTGCTGTGCCCTTGTGATGAGAACAGGCAACTGGTAGCGCGGGGTACGATTCGTTCCCTGCCGGACCAGTTCAGTCGGTGAGCCGAGGACAGAACCGAAAGAAGTAAGGAGCAGAGGAGAGTACATGGCGACGAAGGAAGAAAAGCTGTTTGTAGATGGCACGATTATCGAGGCACTGCCCAACCGGATGTTCCGCGTCGAGTTGGAGAACGGGCAGACGATGTTCGGCTATCTATCGGGTAAGATGACGAAGAATTATATCCGTGTGACGCTGGGCGACCGCGTGCGCGTGGAGCTATCCCCCTACGACCTGGAGCGCGGGCGAATCACCTTCCGCTACCGCACCTAGTCGGCGCGGCGCACCAGCAGGACCACAGACCACAACGGAGCCGGGGTGTAGACAACCATTGAGGCAGGACCGGATGACGCCAGGGCGGGGCGTATCACAGCGCTTGGAAGCGGGTGGCGACTTGCGACAGGAGCAAGTCACCGGGCGCGTCGAGGCTGTGCGCCAATGGTCCCTGACGGTCTGGCAAATCCTCAAAGAGACGTGGCAGGAATTTAGCGCGGACGATGGGGCCACACGAGCGGCGGCCATCGGGTACTACGCGCTTTTTTCGATTTTCCCCATCACCGTCCTGCTCGCTCTCGGCCTGACCTACCTCGTCGGGGAGGACGAGGCGCGAATACAGGTGGTGCTGCTCACCGCGCGCTATCTTCCGACGGGAATCTCGCTGGTGGGCGACATCGTGGAGAGCGTCCTGGAAAACCGGGGCACCATCAGCCTCATCGCGCTGGTAGCGATTCTCTGGGGTGGCGTGCAGCTTTTCCGCGTGCTGGAACGCGCCATCAATCAGGCGTGGGGCGCGCCCCGCCGCAGGAATTTCTGGCGCAACCTGCTCTTCTCCCTGGCGATGATTACCACGATGGGCGTGCTGACCGGCATCAGCGTTGCCGCCACCGCCCTCTTCAACGTGGGCCAGCACTTCAACCTCCCCTTCATCCACTGGGCTCCCCTGGAAAACCGCGTCGTATGGGCCTTCGTCGCGGCCATTCCGCCCGTCGCCCTCACCACCTCGCTCTTCGCCCTGCTCTACCGCTACGTGCCCCACAGGCTGCATGTTCCCTGGCGGGATGTCGTGCCGAGCGCCCTCCTCGCCGCCACCTTCTGGGAGCTTGCCAAGCAGGGCTACGGCTACTATCTGGCGAACTTCGCGCGGCAGAGCTTCAACCTCCTGTACGGCTCGCTGGGCGCGCTGATTGGCCTGCTGACCTGGGTCTACGTCGCCGGATATATTATTCTGCTGGGCGCGGAGTTCTGCGCCGTGCTCTCCCGCCATCGGCAGGACCAGGAGGAGAAGCGCGAACCCGTCTGGGCCGACGAGATTGAAGATTGAGAAGAAGCCTCGTCGCGGCGTAACCGTTTCGCTGGCAGGGGGTTTAATCAAGGAAATGTAGTGGTCCTCAGTTGAAAGACGATTGACGCTCTCTGGGGGCACTGCTATACTGGCCCCGCTACAACGGCGGATAAGCACAAAAACAAAATTTCCCACTCGGAAAGGGGTAGATTCTATGGCAACGGTATACGAGCGCGTGCGCGACATCATAGTGGACCAACTCGGCGTCGAGCAGGATGAGGTCGTGATGGACGCGCGCTTCCGCGATGACTTGAAGGCCGACTCGCTCGACCTCGTGGAGTTGATTATGGCCTTTGAGGAAGAATTCGGCGGCGAGATTAGCGACGAGGAGGCCCAGGACATCACCTCCGTGGGCGACGCCGTGCGCTACCTCGAAGCCAACAGTTCCGAGTGAGTCGTACCCCGGAGCTTGAGCAAGTGTGGCGAGGTGTCGCCACACTTTTTTGTTTGGGACGCAACGGGCATAGGGAACGCGGCGGTGGACTACCGGAAGTTGAGCAAGGCCGTGGCGCACGCCCTGCGCCACGCGCCTGAGCAGTACGGAATCACGTTGGACGAAGAGGGCTGGACTCCCGTTGAGGCACTGCTGGCCGGGCTGCGCCGTCGCCGCAGGGAGTGGCGCGACCTCTCGGCGCGCGACCTGGAGGAGATGAACGCGTGGGCCAACAAGCAGCGCTTCGAGTTCGCGGAAGGAAGCATCCGCGCGCTCTACGGCCACTCCTTGCAAGCCAGAATACAGAAGCGCGAGGCCGAACCGCCGCCGACGCTCTATCATGGAACCGCACCGGACGCGGCACGGCTCATCCTGCGCGAGGGGTTGAAGCCGATGCGGCGGCAGTACGTCCACCTCTCCGCCACTGTCGAGATGGCGCGCGAGGTAGGACGCCGCAAGGCCGCGCAACCCGTGATTCTCACCGTTCGCGCGGCGGAAGCACACCTCGCGGGAATCACCTTTTACGAAGAGGCGAACGGTGTCTGGCTGGCCGATGCCGTGCCGCCCAACTACATCGAAAGAATTCAAAATTAAGAATTCAAAATGCAAAATGGACGACGCGGCAAGCTGAACAACAGTCCGTCGTTGCCGTTCATCTTTTAATTTTGCATTTTACATTTTGCATTTTTAATACGACCGGAGGGAGCAATGGAGCGCGACCAACTGTACACGAGGTTGCAGGGAGCACTCACCGCCGTCATAACGCCCATGACGGCGAGCGGCGACGTGGACCACGCGGGGCTGGCCGAGAATCTGCGCTGGATGAACGGCTTGGGGCTGGCGGGTTACCTGCTGCTCGGCTCGACGGGCGAGCAGGTCCACCTGAGCGAGTTCGAGCGGGCGCTGGTGCTGGAGGTGGGTAGGCGCGCCATTCCTGACACAATGGTGCTGGTCGCGGGCACCGGACTCGCCGGAACGCGCACCACCATCGAGGAGACGCGCCGCGCCGCGAACGCGGGCGCGGACGTGGCCCTGGTCGTCACTCCCAGCTACTACCAGAAAGCGATGATGGCGTCAGCGCTGACCGAGCACTACCGCGCGGTGGCCGATGCCAGCCCCATCCCCGTCATGCTCTACAGCGTGCCCGGCGTCACGGGAATAACGATTCCCCCCGAAGTCGTCAAGGCGCTGGCCCCCCACCCGAACGTCGTCGGGATGAAAAATAGTGGCAGTGACGCCCAACTGGCGGGGGGCTACCGCGACGCGGCGGGCGAGGAGCGGTTCGTCATTCTGGCGGGGTCGCCCTACGCCGCGCCGGGCTTCCTGCTGGCTGGCATCGCCGACGGCGTTATTCTGGCAGTGGCGAACGTCGCGCCGGAAGCGGGCGTGGCGCTGGTGCAGGCCGCGCAGGCTGGGGATATCGAAGCGGTGCGGCGGTGCGGCGCGACCCTCCGGCGCGTAGCCGACGAGGTGGGGCGCTTCGGCATCGCGGGTTGGAAGGCGGGCGTCGAGGCACGAGGCTATCACGGCGGCCCGGCGCGCTCCCCCCTCCGCAACCTCACCGCCGATGAACGAGACCAACTGCGCGAGTTTGTGCGAACACGGCTCTGAGCAGGGAATTACAAGTAGAGGCGCGTCGTCGGTATGCGTCTTCTCTCCGGTCTAAGGCGCACAGGTGTGATACGCCGCCGTTTTTAACTTTATGTCAATTAAAGCCTACATCTATCGCCCTTCAATGTAGGCTTTTGTAGGCTTTGCTTCACATAACATTCTCGGCACCTCCGGCCCGCCACGTTCCCAAATTTCCCCAAGAGGGTGCTTGCACTCACCCTCCCACTCCTGTTATCATTGCCCTGTCTTCAACCATTTCCCCCAATCCTTTCCACAGGAGTGTGTCTGTATGGCTGATCGAGCAGGTCGCGCGATGGCATCCACTTCTACCTCCCCCCTGGAGTCCTTCTTCCACCTGAACGAGCGGGCCACCACCGTTCGCCGCGAGGTGTGGGCCGGACTCACCACCTTCATGGTCATGGCCTACATAATATTCGTCAACCCCGCCATCCTCTCCTTCGCCGGAATCCCCGGCCTCGAAGGCGCGGGCGTCCCCTTCAATCAGGCACTCGTGGCGACCTGCCTCTCCGCCGGGCTGATGACCCTGCTCATGGGCCTCTTCGCCAACCGCCCCTTCGCTCTCGCCCCCGGCATGGGCCTCAATGCCGTCGTCGCCTTCCAACTCATCCTCGGCGCGGGCCTGACGTGGCAGGAGGCGATGGGCGTCGTCGTCCTCGAAGGTCTCCTCGTGACGGTTCTCGTGCTCGTGGGGCTGCGCGAGGCGGTGATGTACGCCATTCCCACGGCGCTGAAGCACGCCATCGGCGCGGGCATCGGCTTCTTCATTCTCTTCATCGGCCTCGTCAACGGCGGCCTCGTGCGCGTGCCCGTCGAGACCGTCCCCATCGCTGAGAGCGCCGCAATTGGGCAGCCCCCCACCCCTCTCGCAATCGGTGCCCTCAACAATCTTCCCGTTTTCGTCACGGTAATTGGCCTCGCCATCACCATGCTGCTCTACGCGCGGCGCTGGCGCTTCGCCCTGCTGGCAGGCATCGTCATCACCACCGTTCTGGCAATCCTCCTGAACGAGGCCACAGGCCGTACCGCAGCCTTTGCCCCTGGCACCGCCATGCTCCCATCAGCCATTGTCGGCACCCCTGATTTTGCGGCCCTGGCCCTACCCGGCCTGACGGGGATTCCCGGCATCTTCTTGAAACTCAGCGTCCTCACTGCCCTCCTGACCATCTTCTCCCTGATGCTCACCGACTTCTTCGACACGATGGGCACCATCATCGGCGTCTCCGAGCAGATGGGTGACGTGGGGCCGAACGGCGAGGTAGAGAACCTGCGCCCCATGCTCATGGTGGACTCGGCGGCGGCGATGGTCGGCGGTGCGCTGGGTGCCTCTTCAGTCACGACCTACATCGAGAGCGCGGGCGGCGTCGCCGTCGGCGGGCGCACGGGCCTCACCTCCGTCGTCGTGGCGATTCTCTTCTTCCTCGCCATGCTCTTCGCCCCGGTTGCGGGCGTCATCCCAGCCCAGGCCACCGCGCCCGCCCTCATCATCGTCGGCTTCCTCATGGCGAGCAGCCTGAGAGAGATAGACTGGAGCGACTTCGCTGTGGGCTTCCCCGCCCTGCTGACCGTCCTTCTCATGCCGCTCACCTACTCCATCACGCACGGCATCGGCTTCGGCTTCATCAGCTACGTCCTCATCAAACTCTTCCAGGGCCGCTCGCGGGAGATTCACTGGCTCATGTGGGCCTCCGCCTTCGCCTTCCTGCTCTTCTTCATCCTACCCTGGTTGCAGCAGGCGATGCGCTCCTAGCCCAACCATCACTCATAACAAAACAGGAGGCCCACCGCGACGGTGGGCCTCCTGCTGTGAACCCTACAGGAGTCTCTATGAACGAGGTGCTGGTACTTGATGGCCTGGTACGCCACGCGTCCCGCCTCCATCTCGTTGTACCACGCTGCAACCGCCCGCATCAGCCCGCTCCCCCAGCCGCGCCCGCCCATCGCCTTGCGATAAGCCGCGAAACTCATCAGGTGCGACCCCGTGCGGCAGACCTGCGGCAGTGCAGAGTAGACCGCCCGGCGCGTCTCCAGCTTGCGGTCCAGCGAGGCCATCGCCAGCACGGCGATAGCCGGATCCTGCTTCGGAGCACGACCCGCGAGCGACACCTCCACCACCTCCCTCACGAGGCGCGGACCATCCTCCTCCAGGCAGCCACGAACCGCCTTGAGGTTGTCCATCGTCATCTCGCGCTCGGTGGCGTAATAGGTCGGACCCTCGCTCCCCAGTATCAGGAAGCGGCGCAGTTGCGTCCAGCTATCCACCGCGAAGGCGTAGCCGCCCGCGTGGTTAGGAACCTGGCCGGGCAGCGGCTCCGACTGAGGAACGATTCGATTGAGGTGCTTTCGCAGGTACATGGGTTCCTCCTCTCCTGAAACGAGCGCCACCCGATTGCGGCGCTCACACCCAACACAAAAAACAAGCGGACGAGTGGCGGCATGGGACAGGGGCTGCCAGAGTTCCCCCTAGGGTGGCGATAACCCATGCACTTCAGCCCGCTCACTAAAGCGAGAATGAGCAGACAAGGGTATGCAGTTGGAGTTAGACTACTAACTGAGCTACGCCGCCCGAAGACGACGGCAGGACTTGAACCCGCGACCTCTCCCGTAGGAACGCTCTACCGATAACCCAACCGCGTCAGCCTGCTCAACTCTGTTTTAGTTTTGAATATTACATTCGCTCGCCGTTGGCGGTCGTCGGTCGTCTATCGTCGGTCGTCGAACGAGCGGACAAGGGACGTGATGGGATTGGGGGATCGAACCCCGCCGGGTGTGACTCCGGCGCAACCAAAGCGATAACCCACGCACAGCAGCCCGCTTCGAGACGACAGGCACTGACACGGCAAACAACCAGCGAGCAGACAAGGGGTGCAACTGGACAGTGTTGGCGTCCTGAGCCACTAGACGACGGCCCTTGGTAGGACCGGCGGGATTCGAACCCGCGTCTCCCGCTTGACAGGCGATAATCCAATCACTTCAGCCTGTTCGCCTTGATTGTCAAAGATGCGGACAAGGGAATGCCACTGGGAATGTGAAGTGCTCTACCAACTGAGCTACACCCCCTGGTGGGGGTGGCAGGACTCGAACCTGCGTCCGCTCCATTGCGGTAACCCAATCGCTTCAGCCCGCAGCGAAGCGCAGTATAACAACCTTTCATTATGAAGTCAACAGTTAATCATCAATCGCTCGTCGTTCTCCTTGAAGGGCGCAAAAACAAACAGCCCCAGGATATAACCCTAGGGCTGCTCTACTCTCCGTATTTCGCCTTCCAGACCTACCAGGGTCTGTTTTCAAACCCGGTATAGTACGCCTCAATCGCGTCCGGCGTCAGCATATCGCGCTTGCGGCGTCGGCTCGAAGCACTTGTTGGGCAGCGCAGACAAGCCGTCACTCCCGTCAGCAGTCGAACACCGACCAGCAGATCTCGTTTCGCAACCGCTGATCCTCCAGGACGAGTTCGCGAATCGCATCGGGGAGTTGTTCGCGCTGCCAACGGCACTCAAGCCGTCCGGCGCTCTCACCCTCGCCTTCGGAGGCAGCCGCACGCGCGGCCTTTATCGCGTAGGCCGCTGCACCGAGCTCGTGTGCGGCGACATGCGCCACCACTGCCGCCTGACCGGCAGCATACGCGGCGTGCCTGGCGGCTCCGCTCAGCACTCTTGCCGCAGCGTTGGCAGCGCCAGCCGCCGCGCGGGCCTGAGACATCTTAATGTCGCCGCGCGCCCATGCCCGCGTCTGCTCAATCGCCTGGCGGGGCCGCGGGTCCGAGGGCTGCACCGCCTCGAAGAGGTGCAGAACGTGCTCTGCACACGCCGCCGCCCACAAAGCCAGGAGCCGATGGTCGGAGTCCGTGAGCGTCCCCCCGCGGCGGATGGTGATGAAGCGGGGGTCGCGCTCTTTGGGGAGAATCACGGTTGCACCCGTCCTGTTGCATCTGCCCAACTCATAGCGTCCCGCAGGCACGGCAGAACTCCACCCATCAACTAAACCTCGTGCTGGTGAACCTTCGCGTTAGCCATAATCTCCTTCGCGATGTACTCCGGCACCGGGTCGTAGTGGCTGAACTCCATAGTAAAGTAGCCGTGCCCCTGCGTCATCGAGCGCAACTCCACCGCGTACCGCACCATGGACGACTCCGGCACCTGCGCCTGCACGATGGCCTTATGCTCCTGCTGCTCCATCCCCATCACCCGGCCCCGCCGCGTGTTCAGATCGCTCATCACGTCGCCCAGGTAATTCTCAGGAATCGTCACTCGCACATCGTAGATAGGCTCCAGCAGCACCGGGCGCGCGCTGTGGAACGCCTGCTTGAACGCCTCGCGCCCTGCGATTTGGAACGCGATATCCTTCGAGTCTACCGGGTGCTCCTTGCCGTCCGTCACGATAGCCTTCACGTCCACCACCGGGAAGCCCGCCACAATGCCCGTGTCCAGCACCTGCCGGATACCCTTCTCGATGGACGGAATGAAGTTGTGCGAGATGGCCCCGCCGAAAATCTCCTCGTCGAACTGGAACCCCTCGCCGCGCGTCATCGGCTCCACGCGCAGGTCCACCTCCCCGAACTGCCCCGCGCCGCCCGTCTGCTTCTTGTGGCGATAGCGCGCCGTCGCCGTCGAAGAGATAGTCTCCTTGTAAGCCACCGTTGGCTCGTGTAGGTCAACGTGAACCCCGAAGCGCTCCAGCTTGTGCCGCGCCACGTCCAGATGCGTGTCGCCCAGCCCCGTCAGCACCAACTCGCGCGTATCGCTCCGCCGCGTCCAACTCAGGCTAGGGTCTTCCATCACCACGCGGCCCAGCGTCTGCGAGATTTTGTCCACGTCCGACTGGTTCCTCGGCACCACCGCCACCGCGTAGACCGGGCTGGGCATCTGCGTCGGCGTAATCGCCACCTCGCCCAGCGTGTCCCCCGTCTGCGTGTGAGCCAGCTTCGCCAGCGCCCCAATCTCGCCCGCCACAAGCTCGCTCACCGGAATCTGCTCCTTGCCGCGCATCACGAACAGCTGCGCGAGGCGCTCCTCCGTGCCCGTGCGCTGGTTGCGAACCCGCGCGTCCCCGCGCAGCGTCCCGCTAAACACCCGCACCAGCGAGACCGTCCCATAGGGGTCAACCACCGACTTGAAAACAAACGCCGCCAGCGGCCCGTTCGGGTTCGCCGCCAGCGCCACCTCCGAGCCGTTGCGCGTCGCCCGCTCCGCAGGGGCCGCGTCCGGCGAGGGCAGCAGGTCCACGATAGCCTCGGCCAGCGCCGCCAGCCCGGCTCCCTCCGCCGCGCTCCCCACCAGCACCGGCACCAGTGCTCCCTGCGACACGGCAGCCTTCAAGCCGTGAGCCACCTCGGCGGGCGTCAACTCCTCCCCATCCAGATACTTCAAAATCAAATCGTCGTCGCCCTCGGCGGCGGACTCCATCAGCGCGATAGCCGCCGTCTCCACAGCCTCCCGCAACTCGGCGGGCACCGGAATCTCATTGCCCTTCGTATCCGTCGCCGTCCGCGTGATGAGGTTCACGATACCCTTGAAACCCGACCCCTGCCCGATGGGCATCTGTACAGGAACTAGATTGCTCCCCGAAAACGTCGAGCGCAAACTTTGCAGCGCCCGCTCGAACCGCGCATTGTCGCGGTCCATCTTGTTGATGAACACCAGGCGCGGCAGCTTGCGCTCGTTCGCGTACTCCCACATCAACTCCGTGCCCACCTCCGCCCCGGAAACCGCGTCCGCCAGCACCACTACCCCGTCCGCCACCCGCAGCGCGCTCCTCGCGTCCCCCGCGAAATCCAGATAGCCCGGCGCGTCCAGAATATTGATCTTGCACCCGTTCCACTCGACGGGCACCACCGACACGTTGATGGAAATGCCGCGCCGTTGCTCCT
>DASVVH010000271.1:0-4760 GCA_036386615.1 Ardenticatenaceae bacterium | reverse complement strand
ATTGACCGTAAGGAGCGCCGCGACAAGAGCTACTTCCGCCTCGGTTGGGATTGGTGGCAGCACTGTTTACGCCTCGGTCTGCCCCTTCACCTCCAACCTCTCCCTTATTTTTCAAACTGATAGGTGGCTAGGGCTTTTGTAGGCTTTGCTTCACATAAGACGCAAGTTTGTCGTTCCTTTTTCATTTTTAATTTTGCATTTTGCATTTTGAATTCCCCTGCTCCCTACGGAATGACCAGCTCGGCGGGGGGCGTGCGGACCTCCGGCGGGAGGGGCAACCCCTTGACGCGGAGTTGCCAGAGCGGAATCTCCTGTTCCATCAGGTCCGCCCAGCCAAAGTAGAGATTGAGGTCATCCTGCGAGTAGACCTCCTGCATGGCCTCGTACCACGAGAGGCCATCGTCGCGCTGATAATGCCAGTATTCCAGAGCAACAGTGTCGGTGCGCCAGTCGAAGGTGGGCGACTCGTAGGAGGAGATACGCATCCACCCCTCGTCCTCGGCGATGCGCGTGAAGTCCACGTAGTAGCCTGCCTGGAAAGCCTTGGGCGCTCCGCCCTCGCCCGGCGCGCGCTCCCAGCGCGCGTACTGCGACAGGTCCCATGCGGCATCTATGAGAGGTTCGCCGCAGGTGCCGTCCTGCACGGGGCAGCGCAGCCACATCCGCCAGTAGACATCGCCGTGCCAGTCCTCGCGCACGACTTCGAGCAGTTGATAGTAGCCGCGCCATCCCAGGTCGAGGAGCGTATCCATAGCGCGGCCCGCCTTGTGCCAGGAGAGGTAGTCGCTATTTTCGCTGTAGAAGTCCAGGGGGCGCAGCGCCTCGCTCATCTCGCCCAGAAAATCGAACCCCACCTCCCCCACGACGCGCCCGCGCATCGCCTCGAATGAGGGGAGCACGCTCCCGTTGAGGCGCGGTTGGTTTACGTCAAGGTTATTCACGCGGACCAGTCCGCCCGGCGTGGAGCCGGGGGGCGTCGGGAGCGCGGCGGGGGCGTCCGGTTGGACGCGGCGGCGCAGGAGCGCTTCGTTCGGCAGGCCCCAGGCGAGGTCGTCCACGCGCGGCGTCGGGCCGTTGAGGATTCGCGTCTCCCCGCCCTCGACCGAGCGGCGATAGAGCACGTCGCCATCGAGGCGGCGTTCCAGCCACGTGACCGTCTCGCCACCGGGCGCGAGAGCGGCGGAGGTGACGGCACCCGCCCACGAGAGGACGGAATCACCCTCGTCGTCCCCTACCTCAAGCGGGGCGAGATGCGTGTAGCGCTCTCCTTTAGCGACGACGAGCACGTCCGCGCCGGAAGCGCCAGCCGGGAAGGGCATCGGCTGGCGCTCGTGGCGCTCCTCGGTGGTCAGGAGCGGCGTCGCCTCGCCACTGCGAAGGTCGAGGCGAAAAATGTCGTGGGAATCGTCGCGCGTGCAGACGAAGAGAAGCGTGTCGTCGTCCTCCCAGCGCGGCTCGAAATCCTGCGCGGCGGAGGCGAGTGTCAAATTCGTCTCTTCGCCGCTTTCCAGGTCGAGCAGGAAGATGTCCAACTCGCCCTCGCGCGCCGAGGTAAAGGCGAGGCGCGTGCCGTCGGGACTCCACGCGGGCCAGCCCTCGAAATGGGGATTGGTGGTCAGCCGCCGCTCCTCGCCCGTGCGGAGGTCGAGAGTGTAGATGTCCCAGTTGCGCTCGCGGTGGGCAGCATAGGCGAGGGAGCTTCCGTCGGGGTGCCAGGCGGGCCAACGCTCGTCATCGGGGGTGCGGGTGAGCCGCTGCCACGCGCCGCCACTGGCGGGCATTACCCAGATGTCCGCCTGCCGCTCCGTGCGCCGCGACGCCGCCAGCCACCCCTCCCCCTGCGCTGCCGCCGGATGCCCCGCGCCGGATAATAAGAAGAAGAGGGCAAGGAGCAGGAGAGAGGGGAGCAGGGCGCGCATGGGCGCGGATTATAGCCACTACGCGAGACGTGTACGAATCGTACTCAGGTACGAAGTATGGCAGTACCAAAAACAGCGAACCGTTCATTGAGGTTGAACGATTCGCTGTTTGGATGGCTCGTTTACGACGCTATTGCTAGGCTGCGCGGTCAGTGCCCAGTCCCTCCGCGATGGGATAGCCAAGCTCTTCCAGCGCCGCCTTGATTTTCGCCGGAGTGGTGGGCGCATCGTAGGTGAAGGTGACGCGCCTCGGTTCGATGTCAACGACCACGCGCTGCATCCCCTCCAACTCCATCATCTCGCGCTCGATGGTGCTCTTGCAGTGGGCACACGAGATGCCCGGTACGTGGACCGTTTCAGTTGACATCTTCCCTCCTATCGCTCCGCTTTATCCTCCAACTACCACCTGATTGTCCTCTTGCAGAACGTTGCCATGAAGTCGTTAGCGGTCGTCGGTCGTCGGTCGTCGGTCGTCGCCACTACAGCTTGTTCTTGGCGTTGAACACATCCATCAACTCATTGATGACGCGCTCGCGCTCCGTCAGGTCGTCGCTCCGCATCGCCGTCGTGACGCAGTGAGCAAGGTGGTCGCTCAAAATCTCCTGCTCCACCTTGTCCAGCGCGCGTTTGATGGCCTGCGTCTGGTGGATAATGTCAATACAGTATTTGCCCTCTTCGACCATGCGCTCGACACCGCGAACGTGCCCCTCGATGCTGCGGAGGCGGCGGATGACAGGGTTGATTTGCTCGGCCATAGCTCTTCTCCTCGCGCTGTCGTGGGTGGTGCTCCCTTTATTTTAGTCGGAAGAGGCCGCCGGGGTCAACGCGGCGGGAAGAACCGGGCCGCGCTGCGCTTCCAGCGTCGCGGCGGCCAGCCACCCCAGCGCATTGGCGAGGAGGTCCGTCATCGTGTCCTCCACGCTCCACTCCATGTTGATGGCACTCGCGTCGCCGCCCATGCGCTGCAACTCTTCTCGGTGCGCCCACATCTCCGACGCCTCCCAACCCGCGCTCAACAGGGCCAGCACCGCCGCGCTCACCAGCGCGGGCTGGCGCGCAAGCATCCGGGCCAGAGCGCTCAACGGCGAGGCTTCCGGCAGGTTACGCTCCAGCGCTGCCACGCCGCGCTGGATGAGCAGTGTCAGCGTGAAGGCCATCGCGCTGTGAGGGATGGCATCCAGCCCGAAACCGAGGAAGCGTAGCTCACCCATCTCGCCCTTGTAGATATTGAACCTGGGGTGCGAGACCGAATAGCCCAGGCTCGACGGGGCGATGTAGAGCGCCCATTCCGGGCTGTCCACGCAGATGTCGCGCAACGTTTGATAGAGACCCGCCAGCGTGGACGAGCGCTGGCTAGCGTCCTCAAGATGGAGGGCGCTGTCCAGAACGGCGACGAGTTCCGGCAGCCAGAGCGCCACCGTATTGATAGTGAGATGCGGCATCCAGGCCGTTGGGAGGGTGGGAAATTGACGCCGATTGGCGCGGGCGGATTCCGCCAGGACCAGCCAGAGCGCCGCGCGTGTTTTCCAGCCAGGCTGCACTGAAACTTCTCCTTCTGTGTGAGAGTGACTACAATCGGACACCGTCAGCCTGAAGGTATTTAGCAATAGAGGTGCCGTTCGGGCGGCGGTTGTTCACTGGGAGGAATTTTGACCGAAGCGCCAGTTCAACGTTTCAACGTCGTCACACTTAATGCCTTCGGCGTACCATCGGGGCGAACCCGCGCCCGCCTGCTCACCATCGCGCGCGAGTTAAATCACGTCGGGCTGGATGCCGTCTGCCTGCAAGAGGTTCAGCTTACCCGCTACGCGCCGCTGCTCGGCAGTGCCTTTACCCGCTTCCCCTACGTCTCGTGGGAGCCTCACCTGTACGCGCCCAAAGGCGGGCTGATGACCCTCTCCCGCCACCCGCAGAGCCACGCCCGCTTCATCCCCTTCGATGCGCGCGGCTGGTTCATGGGGCCGACCATCGCCGACCGGATGCTTCACAAGGGAATGCTCATCTGCGACATCGTCTGCGGCAACGTGCCCATCACCCTGATAAACACCCACCTCGCCGCGAATTATTCGGGCAACTGGGCGCGCACCAACCGCTACGCCCGGCTGGAAGCCGAGCAACTGCGGCAACTGGCGCGCGTGGTGAACGAGCAGCCGCGCGAGAACATCGTCATCGTCGTGGGGGACTTCAACATCCCGCGCTACTCGTGGCTCTACGAGGAGTTTCTGGCAGCTTCTGGCCTTCACGACCCGCAGGGCACCTTCCACGAGCCGACCTACCGCCCCAGCGCGCGGCTGCCCGCTTCCGTCGCGGCGCTCCTCGCGGTGGCGATTGACCACGCGCTCGTGCGCCTACCGGTTGGAATGGAATGCCACTACGAGTCCACCGTCATCCTGCGGGACAAGGTGCGGCTGGTGGATGGTCGACAGGCCCATCTCTCCGACCACTACGGCATCCACCTACAGGTAGAGTGGAAGCCAACGCCGGAACCGCAGGATGCAACTGACGGGCCAACCATCCACTCCCACCAGCTGGGTTGAGGAAAAACGCTGTCTAATTTTGCGACGCCCGGTACCGCCAGGACCCTGGCAGGTCGTAAGTCCGCAGGACGGCGAGACTCATAGCCGGGGGTGGAGCGTAGCGCCAGCGAAGCGAAACCCTCGGCGGCGCGGGAATGAAGTGGCGCGGTTTACTCGCGGCGCTTCCCTCCTTTGTGAAGCCCCAAAAAGCTGCTTGATATACGGCAGGGCAGTCCTCAACTCACCGCTTTCTTCACGAGCGCGACGATTCTTTCCTCTTCGGCGGCATTTAACTCCGTCAGCGCGAAGGAGGTCGGCCACATGG
>DASVVH010000270.1:0-6244 GCA_036386615.1 Ardenticatenaceae bacterium | reverse complement strand
CGGCCCCCTCCGATTTCCTGCCGTACGCGCCGCTCGGCCAGATTCTCCTGCGCCACACGGTTGGCCTGAGCGACCCGCTGACCGAGGACGAGATAGCGGAAGAGGCGTGGCTTGACGACGGGCTTCCGCAGTCGCTGGAGGCCAGCATCCGCGCCTACGGGCTGACGCACTTCAAAATCAAGGTGTCGGGCGAGGCGGGGCGGGACGTTGCGCGGCTCCGGTCAATCGCCGCCGTTGTGGAGCAGGCTTGCACCGGGTACGCCTTCACACTGGACGCCAACGAGCAGGTCCGTTCGGTTGAGCAGTTCCGCGCTTTCTGGGAGACACTACGCCGCGACCCGACGTTGACGGCTTTCCTCGACCACCTGCTCTTCGTGGAACAGCCGCTACACCGCGAGGTGGCGCTGGACGAGGAGGTGGGCCGCACGCTGATGGACTGGCGCGAACGGCCACCCATCATCATTGACGAGTCGGATGCGACACTGGACAGCCTGCCAACGGCGCTGGAGCGGGGCTATGCCGGAACGAGCCACAAGAATTGCAAGGGCGTCTTCAAGGGTATTGCCAACGCCTGCCTGATTGCCCATCGCGCCCGGCAGAATCCAGGCCAACCCCTCATCCTCAGCGCGGAAGACCTCACGAACGTCGGCCCAGTGGCTCTGCTACAGGATTTAGCAGTGGTGGCGACGCTCGGCATTCCTCACGCCGAGCGGAACGGTCAGCACTACTTCCGTGGCGCGAGTATGCTGCCGGACGACCTCCAGCAGAGGCTGCTGGCGCGGCATGGCGACCTCTACCGCCGCCACGAGCGCGGCTTTGCCACGCTGGACGTGCAGGGTGGCGAAATCAAGGTGGGGAGCCTCGTTCAGGCTCCCTTCGGCGTTGCATTTGACCCGGAGCCGTCCCGCTTTACGCCGCTAGCGGCGTGGGAGTTCGATTCACTGGCTGGCCGCTCAGACTCGGCCTACTGAGCGTACCCTCGTTTTCCTTTTTCCCTTTCCCTTTTTCCCTATACTTGAGAGATATGGACGCTCAATTCTGGCTGGTGGGACTCTCCAACACGATTCACCTCGTCTCGACGGTCATCTGGATTGGGTGGAGCGCGCTGCTGCCGTTGGTAGTCGCGCCGCGCGTGGTGGAGGCGCACGGGGAGGGCGACGGCTGGGTGGCGGTGATGGCGCGGCGCGTGCCGCCTCTGGCCTATGGCGCGCTGGCGGCGCTGGGAGCGACGGGGATGATTCAGATGGGGGCGCACCCGGAGTACGAGGGAATGTTCGCCATCGCTAACCTGTGGAGCACGCTGCTCTTCGCCAAGCACCTGTTCATCCTGGGGAGTGTCGCCATTATCCTGTACCTGGGGCAGTCGGTCAGCCCCGGCCTGCGGTTGGCAGTGCGGCGGGAGGCGTTGGGGAAGCCAAGCAACGTCACGGCGCTGGCGGGCCGTTTCCGCCTGCTGGCCTGGCTCAATCTGGTGTTCGGCCTGGGCGTGCTCCTACTGACGGGCCTGATGACGGCGGTGAGATGAGAGACGACCGATGACCGACGACCGCTAACGGATTACGGCATAACGCAAAGACGCAAAGGGAATCATTTGAAGAAACTTCTCTGTGGCCGTTCTCGCCTAAAACGCCTACCGTTGGTTGTGTCCTCTGTGTCTCTATGGTGAAATCCGTTATCCCGCATCCCATATCTCGCATCTCGTATCTCGCATCCCGTATCTCGCATCTCATGTCCCACTACACACAGCGTCTAAACCATGTTTGAACTCGTCTTCCTCGGCACCTCGGCCTCCGCGCCGTCGGTAGCGCGCAACGTCTCGGCGACGATGGTGCTCTACCGCGACTATCGCTTTTTGATTGACGCGGGCGAGGGCACGCAGCGCCAGATTCTTCGCAGCGGGCTGGGCTTCCGCAAGGTGGAGCGCGTGCTGCTGACGCACGGCCACCTGGACCACATTCTAGGGCTGGGAGGGCTGGTCTCCACTTTCAACCGTTGGGACGTGGAGCAGCAGCAGATGGAAATCTACGGCAGCAAGCAGACGCTCCAGCGCGTGCGCGACCTGCTGCTGGGCGTGGTGCTGCGCGGGCAGCGCGGCGGGCTGTGGATTGACTTCAAGGAGCTTCAGGGGGGCGAGGTTTTCTTGCAGGAGGCGCGTTTCAGCGTCCGGGCGTTCCCGGTGGAGCATCGCGGCTCGGAGTCCTTGGGCTACCTGTTCGAGGAGCAGTCGCGCCGCCCCTTCCTGAACGAGCGGGCCGAGGCGCTGGGCGTCCCGTTCGGGCCGGAACGCGCACGGCTGGTGGCGGGGGAGAGCATCACACTTGGCGATGGGCGCACCGTCACGCCGGACGAAGTGCTTGGGCCGGACGAGCCGGGCATGAAGCTGGTCTACATCGGGGACGTGGACAACCCCGCGCCCCTGCTCGATTACGCGAGGGATGCCGACGCGCTGGTCATCGAAGCGACCTACGCGGACGAGGAGGCAGAGATGGTCTCCTCGCACGGGCATATCACGGCGCGCATGGCCGCCGAGTTCGCGCGGGAGGCGAATGTGAAGGCGCTCTACCTCAACCACATCTCGCGGCGCTACAACGGCCCTGAAGTGGAGGCGCAGGCACGGGAGGTCTTCCCCGGCGCGGTGGTCGTGCGCGACCTGGACCGTATCGCCGTCAAGCGAGGGGAATAGCACAGACCCCGCGCGGCGTGACGCATGTCATAGGCGCATCCCCTTTCATGTCGTTTACTGGAGCGCGGGCGACCCCACCCGCGCTCTTACTATTCCCCTGCAAAGCAAACCCCTTTACTGCCCAACTTGTCAGGGAAATGCCATTAGTTATCAACGGGGCATAGTATTTGCTTCTTAACAACCTCAGCAAGGGAGCGGCACGGTATGCTGCGCCCCTTTTTCTATACTGCGCTTGACGATGGGGTTCAGCGTTTGTAGAACTTCTCTTTACCCTATGCATACGTGAAAGGAGCAGTGTAGTGGACACAGATGGTCTACGGGACTATTTTTCCGGCCAACTGCCGAACATCGCAGAGGCCCTGATTATCCTCATCCTTGGCCTCATCGTGGCTCTGGTTCTGCGCGCGGTGATACGCGGCATTCTGGACCGGACGGGGCTGGACGAGCGGTTGAGCCGCCAGGTCTCGCCGAACGAAGTCAACATCGCCAACCTCGTCAGCACCGGCGTATTCTGGCTGGTGCTGCTCTTCGCCATTGTCGCGGCGATGGACGCGCTGGAGCTTGGCATCATCACAGGGCCGTTCAACAACTTCCTGTCGCGGGTGGTTGATTTCATTCCCAACCTCATCGGGGCGGCAGTGCTGGCTCTGGTGGCGTGGGTGATAGCGACTATCGCTCGGCGGCTGGTCGAGGGAGCCGTGCAGGCGGCGAATCTGGACCAGCGCGCCCAGGCGTCGGCGGGCGTGCCGCAAAACGTCTCGCTGGGGCAGTCGCTCGGCACGCTGGTCTACTGGCTCGTGTGGCTTCTCTTCCTGCCGGGCATCCTCGACGCGCTGGGGTTGGAAGGGCTGCTGGCCCCCGTGCAGGGATTGGTGACGGACCTCGTCAACTTCCTGCCGAATCTGGCGAGCGCGGTGATTATCCTCGTCGTCGGCTACTTCGTGGCGCGCATCGTGCGCGACATCGTGACGAACCTTCTCGCCTCGACAGGGATTGACCGTCTGGCGCAGCGCGTGGGCTTCAGCAGCGCCGCCCCGACGACGGCCACCGTTCCGGCGTCACCTGCGGCCACCTCGTCGCCCAGCGCCGCGACTACGCCGATGGCAACGCAGTCGCAGCCGATGACGCTCTCGCGGCTGCTTGGCACGGTGGTCTTCGCGCTGATTCTCATTCCCGTCGTCATCTCGGCGCTGGACGCGCTGAGCCTGGAGGCATTGAGCACCCCCGCGATTGCGATGCTCAATCAGGTGTTGAACGCCATTCCCAACATCTTCGCGGCGGCGATTCTGCTCGCCATCGCCTATTTCGTGGCGCGGCTCATCGCCGACCTGGTGCGGAACATTCTGGCGGGCCTCGGTTTTGACCGCATCCTGTCACGCATCGGCCTGCGAAGCGCGACCTCCACCACGACGGGCCGCCAGCCCTCGGACATCGCGGGGACCATCATCTTCGCGGCCATCATGCTCTTCGCGGCGGCGGAGGCGGCGGGCCTGCTCGGATTCGAGCAGTTGTCGGGGCTGGTGGGCGAGTTCCTGGTCTTCTTCGGGAACGTCATTCTGGGCCTGATTGTGCTCGGCCTGGGCCTCTACCTCGCCAACCTCGCGGAGCAGACGATTCGCTCCAGCGATGTGCAGAACCGCGACATCCTGGCAACGGTGGCTCGCTACGCCATCATCCTGCTCGCCGTGACGATGGCGCTGCGGCAGATGGGCATCGCGGAGGACATCGTGACGCTTGCCTTCGGGCTGCTGCTCGGCGCAATCGCAATCGCGGCGGCGCTGGCCTTCGGCCTGGGTGGGCGCGACCTCGCCGCGCGCGAGTTGGAGCGCATGAGGAAAGACCTCAAGGACCGCCCTCAGCCCCCGCCGGAGCCTCCGGTAATGCGTGGGGCACCGCCCATTGTGCCCCCCGGCACGCCACCGCCGACGGCACCGCCGCGCGTGTAGTCCACAGTTACATCCATAAGAGGGTGGCCCAGCATTGGGCCACCCTTTTGCGTACCTATAGGATTAGAATCAATGTCGGAGCGCAGGAGCAAGCACACTGCAACTTAATGAATCGCAACATTAGATATATCTATCAACAACACTGGCTTTCTGGTTGGCCTTTCTCGGTTGAATACTGGCCGTTACTGGCCTCTACTGGCCGGGCACCTGTAGCCCGCTCCACTAGAACCCATTTTGCCCCTCCCGCTCTCCCTCTGTGACACAAACCTGGACTTGATGAAAGCCGCAAAAGGCGCGACACTACGCCGATGAAGACCATCATCTTTTTGAACGCGCGCGCAGGCGCGGGACGCGTCCCGCGCCACTTCGAGGCACTGGCCCCACTGCTTCGGGAGCGGTTTGGTGACTATCGCCTCGTCGTCACGACGGAGGCAACGGAGGTGGAGGCGCACCTGGCCTCCGCTGCCGGGGAGGGCTACGACACGGTAATAGCGGTGGGCGGCGACGGGACGAACCGCGTGCTGGTGAACGCCATGCGCCAGACCGGACGCGACTTCGTCTTCGGGACCCTGCCGCTCGGCACGGGGGCGGATTGGGCGCGCGGCCTGGGGATGCCCACCGACCCGCAGGCGGCGACGCGGTGGTTGGCCCGCGCGGAGGTCCGGGCCGTAGACCTGGGGCGCGTGACGATAGACGGGGAAAGCTCGCTCTTCCTGAACGTGGCAGGGGCAGGGTTGAGCGGCGAGGTGAGCCGCAGGGTGAACAGCGCCAAGGCGCGGCGGCCCTGGAGCTATCTGCTGGCGACGGTGGGCGCGCTGCTGCAATCCTCGCCGCCGCGGATGCGCGTCTCGCTCGACGGCGAGGCGTGGTACGAGGGCGACGCCTGCGTACTCGCGGTGGGCAATGGGCGCATCTTCGGGCGCGGCATGAAAATCTGCCCGGACGCCATCATCAACGACGGATTGTTCGATGTGGTGCTGGTGGAGGGGAAGAGCAAGCTGGAGCTATTACCCGCGCTGCCCACGCTCTTCAAGGGCACGCACATCGAGCGGGACGACGTTCACGTTCGCCGCGCACGGCATGTGCTCGTGGAGGCGCTGGGCGCGGCGCTGGACGTGGACATGGACGGCGAATCGGGGCGCGGGCGGCGCGTGGAGTTCGACATCCTCCCCGGCGCGTTGCCGATGCTGGTAGACCCATCGGCAGAGGTTATCGCAGGCTAGGCTAGTTCGCAGTGGGAAGCCTCAACCCGCCTGGGACGGCACCACCTGAAGCTTGTCGGGGTTGACCACAGTATAGATAGCCTGAATGCGCCCGCCCGCAATGTCGAAGGTGAAAACGGAGTAGGGGCGCGGCCCGTCATAGACGATGAAGCCCGGTTGCCCGTTGACTTCCTCGAAACGGAGCTCAAGACCGGGCGGCGCTTTGGCGAGGATGGCAAGCAGGAAGCGCGCGACTTTCTCCGGCCCATGAATCGGCTTGAGAGCTGCCGCCGCCTTGCCGCCGCCATCCGAGTAGAGCGTCACGTCCTCCGCGAGCAGGCTCACCAGACTGGACATGTCGCCAGTGGCGCAGGTCTGCACGAACTGTTGCACCAACCGCGCCTGCTCCTCGG
>DASVVH010000269.1:0-9744 GCA_036386615.1 Ardenticatenaceae bacterium | reverse complement strand
CGCGTCGTCACCATCATAGACCCCGGCGTGAAGTACGACCTGAGCGAGGAATACGGCGTTGCGCGGGACGGGCTGATGCAGGACGCCTTCATCTACAACGCCGACGGCACGCCGTACTCCGGCTACTGCTGGCCGGACGCGGCGCTCTTTCCCGACTTCGCGCGTGAGGAGACGCGCCAATGGTGGGGCGAGCAGCACGCGGGGCACGTCGAAGCGGGCGTGGCGGGCATC
Source organism: Ardenticatenaceae bacterium (assembly GCA_036386615.1). Lineage (GTDB taxonomy): Bacteria > Chloroflexota > Anaerolineae > Ardenticatenales > Ardenticatenaceae > DASVVH01. The sequence continues at coordinate 9,513 of DASVVH010000269.1, read as the reverse complement.
TGGAACGACATGAACGAGCCTGCCATCTTCGACAAGCCCTTCAGCGAGGGAACGTCGGCGCAGAACCCGATGCCTCTGGTGACGCCGCAGGGCGCGGGCGACGAAGCCACCACCCACGCCGAGGTTCACAACCTCTACGGCCTGCTGATGTGCCGCGCGACCTACGAGGGGCTGCGGCGGCTCCGCTCGAATGAACGCCCCTGGATTCTCACGCGCAGCGCCTACACGGGCATCCAACCCTATGCGGCCTGCTGGATGGGTGACAACAATTCCTGGTGGGAGCACCTGGAGATGAGCATGCCGCAACTCGCCAACATGGGCCTTTCAGGCGTGCCATACGTCGGGGCGGACATCGGCGGCTTCTTCGACAACCCCAGCGCCGAACTCTACGCGCGCTGGATTGAATTGGGCACCTTCTACCCCTTCATGCGAACACACACCTGCTCCGGCACCAACCGCCAGGAACCCTGGTCCTTTGGGCCGGAGGTGGAGGCCATCGCGCGCGACGCTATCCGGCTGCGCTACCGCCTGCTGCCCTATCTCTACACGCTGGCGCACGAGGCGCATCGCACGGGCGCGCCCATCTTCCGGCCCCTGCTCTACGAGTTCCCCGATGACCGTGCCACCTATCATCGCCACGATCAGATAATGGTCGGGCCCCACCTGCTCGTCGCGCCCATATACCACCCCGGCAACGACTACCGGATGGTCTACTTGCCCGCTGGAACGTGGTACGACTTCTGGAGCGGCGAGCGGTTCGAGGGACCGACGCAACTGGCCGTCCACGCGCCGTTGGGCCGCGTTCCCCTCTTCGTGCGGGGCGGCGCGGTGCTGCCGCTCGGCAACGTCCGCCGCTCGACCATTGAGCCTTTGACCGAACTCACCCTCGCCATATACCCGGACGGCGAGAGCAGTTGGAGTTGGATCGAGGACGACGGTGAGAGCATGGCCTACGAGCAGGGCCAGCTTGCCGAGACCACAGTGCGCGTAGCTCAAGAGGGAGAGCGCAGTTCCATTCACATTGAGGCGCGGCGCGGCCCCTTCGAGCCGCACCCTCGCACCCTGGCCTTCCAAATCCACGTTCCGGGGCGGCCAGAGCGTGTGCTGCTGGATGGCGAGGCTCGCGAGGACTGGGCCTGGGACGAGGTGCGCGGGGCTGTTATGCTCTCCTGGGCCGACGATGGTCAGGCCCACGACATCGTTTTGGAGGCAGGGTAGGATGGCCGGGGAGCAGGGTGGCCCCGTCTGGGTCATTGGCGCGGGTGGGCACGGCAAGTCAGTCATCAGCGTCCTGCGCGTGTCGGGGTACACGGTTGAGGGGCTGGTGGACGACGACTCTTCCCTATGGGGAACAGAGGTGCTGGAGGTGCCCGTCGTCGGGCCTGTGGACGAACTCGCGGGCAGGCAGAACGCGCGAGCCGTTATCGCCATCGCGGACAACGTGGCACGGAAGCAGATTGCGGAACGCTTGGACCACGTCGAGTGGGTGACGCTGGTTTACCCAAACAACTATCTCAACCCGCTTGCCCGCCTGGGGCCGGGAGCTGTGGTCTTTCCAGGAGCCGTCATTGGGGTGGACGTATCCATCGGGGCACACGCCATCATTAGCGGCCAATGCACGGTGGGCCACGACACGGTGCTAGAGGATTATGTTCAGCTTGGCCCCGGCGCTATCGTCGCGGGTGAGGCGTTCGTTGGAGAGGGGACGTTCCTGGCGATGGGGAGCATGGTGGCGCAGCGCGTGCGCGTTGGGGGTTGGAGCATTCTGGGCGCGGGCGCTGCCGCCCTGCGTGACCTGCCGGCGGGTTGCAAAGCCTTCGGCATTCCGGCCCGTCCGGTAGGAGAGCTATCCAAGAAAGATGACTCTGCTCGATAAGCGTCCCTCGGCAGCTTATTCTCCGTCCGGTGTGGCCTCGACCTCGTAAGTCTCCCCGTTAATCCACGCCTCAATCGCCTCGTGTAGCTGCTCCGGGTCGTACATGAGGGCGTCCTGGCCGTTCCAGGTGTAAGCGGACCATGTGAGGTCGCCGTTCAGGGTGTGCATGGAGATGCTGTCGCGGTTCAGAGAGCGGCCAAAGCGGGCCAGCGAGAAGATGTCTCCCAGTGACAGGTCGCTGTTGACGAGACGGTAGACGGTGCGGAGGTGGCGCGGGGCCTGTGCCAGCACGCTTGGCTCCAGGGCACGGTCGCGGATTGCCATGAGCACCAGTTGCTGCCGCGCCGAACGGTCCTGGTCCACGCCGCCATAGCGGGTGCGGGCGTACTGAAGGGCAGTCTCGCCATTCATCTGCTGCGGTCCGGCGGGGATTTCCAGATGCATGTAGCCGTAGTTGCTGTCGGGGAAGAGCGGGTCGTCAATTTCCTCCGGCACGTTGACGCTGATGCCGCCCATCTCGTCAATGAGCGTGCGGAAGCCGTCGAAGTCTACCTCTACAATGTGGTCCACCTGCATCCCCACGAGGTCTTCCACCGTCTCCTTCGCCACTTCCGCGCCCCTGTCCTCCAGAGAGCCTAAGAAGTAGGCGGTGTTAATCTTCCCCTCACCATAGCCCGGAATCGGCACCCAGAGGTCACGCGGGATGGAGATGAGCGTGGCGTGCTCTGATTGGCGGTCCAGGACGAGGAGCATCATCAGGTCGGTGCGGGGCGGGCCGTCTTCCTCGTCGCGGCCATCGGTGCCGAGCAGGAGGATGTTGACGTGGTTGGCCTCTTCCAACTCGCTGTTTTGCAGGGAGGGGTCGTCGAGCGGGTCGCCGTCAAAGGTGGGAAAAGGAGTGATCTCCGGCTCCGCGACGACGCCCGGCTCCCCGCCCGCGGTGGGGGTGAGCGCGGCTGCGAGTTCGGGCGTCATCTGGACGGAGGGCTGCCGGACGTTCACATCGGATGGCGCGTCACTGTTGGCCCTGCCGGAGGGACGTGCTATCGCCAGGAGCAGCGCCAAAAAAGCCAATACCGCGGCCACAGGCAACTGCCAGGGCATGGCGCGGCTGAGGCGGCGGCGTGGCTCACGGGTGGGTTGCGTCGTTGCCAAGACAATAATGCTCCGAGGCGCTGCTTTTTACCGAAGAATAACCGTATAGTAAACGATTATCGCCTAATTATCCAGAGGCGGCAATCCTTCGGGCGGCTGCGAAGCCTCGTGGAGCCAGGTTTGAACTTCCTGGTGGAGCGTGGCGGGGTCGTAGAACAACACCTGCTGGCCGTCGGTCGTCCAGCCGTCCCAGAGGAGCGGGGGCTGCACGATGTGCATGTGAATGTGGCTGCTGTCCAGCGCCCGCGCGAAGCGCGCCAGATAGAAAAGGTCGGGCAGGGTGAAGTCGCTTTCAATCTCCTGCGCGGCCTGTGTGAGGTAGCCGGGGAGGAAGGGAAGCTGCATCGGGCTGAGGATGCGGTCACGGATGGATTGAAGGACGGCCTGCTGCCGCTCGGCGCGGCGGATATCGCTGCTGCTGTGCCGGGTGCGGGCGTACTGAAGGGCGGTCTCGCCGTCCATGTGCTGCGGCCCCGCCGGAATCTGGAGATGCATGTAGCCGTAGTCTTCGGTGGGGTAGAGCGGGTCGTCAATGACCTCCGGCACGTTGATGTCAATGCCGCCCATCGCGTCAATCATTCGCCGGAATCCGTTGAAGTCTACGATGGCGGTGTGGGTGACGGGAATGCCGAGCACCTGGCTCACGGTCTCGGCGGCGACTTCCCGGCCATTGCCCGATAGACTGCCCAGGAAGTAGGCGGTGTTGATGCGGGCGTAGCCGTAGCCCTGAATCGGTGCCCACACGTCACGCGGGATGGAGATGAGCGTGATGCTGGGCGCTTCCAGGTCGAGCACGGCGACCATCATCGTGTCGGTACGGGTCGGCCCTGCTTCCTCGTCTGGGCGAGCGTCCTTGCCCATGAGCAGCACGGAGAGCCAGCGCTCCTGCTTCAATGGGCTGCCTTCGGCCTCGTGCGTCAGGATGGTGTCGAGCGGCACGGTCGTCGGCGTGGGCGGCACCTCGGTAGGCGTCGGCGGCACCTCGGTTGGCAGGGGGGCAGCCGGGGCCTGTTCAGCCGCCTCGGTCGGGGCGCTGGTGGGGCTTGCCTCAATGGTCGGGGTGCTCTCGGAGGTAGCCGCGACGGCGACGGGCGGCTGGCTGGAGGCCATCATCACGGTTGAAGGGCGGTAGAGCATCGCGCCCTCGACCAGAAGGGCTACTGCCAGGACGAGGCCGACGAGGGTCAGGCCGAACAGTACCGAGAGGGGTGCGGTTGCGAGCCGCACCCAGAGGCCATAAAGCCCGTCGGGTGCGGAGTAGGATTCTGTATAGATGGGACGCTTCACCGATTGCATAACCGCTTCAAATCACCCGTGTATCTACGCCGGATAGGGAACAGGCGCGTTGTAACAGAGCGCCCCTCATGTACGGAGGGGCAATTCAGGCCGGGTGCTGCCCGGTACCAGCACTATATTCGCAAATGGGCCTTATATCAAGGCCCAAACTTTGACTGTTTCCTGACGGAAGACGACCGACGACCGACGACCGACGACCGATGACCGCTAACGACTTGACGGCAACGGGTTGGTGTGGAGCAGGGGAGCGCGGCAGGTGCTGCGCTCCCTTGAGTGGTTAGTTGGTTGTCATGGTGCGTCTATGCTGGACGGGTTGTGCTGGCGCTTGTTGCGGACGACGAGCATGCCCGTCATGGCGAGCAGGGTGGCGATGCCGATGCCCGTTGGCGCGCCGCCAGCGGTTGAAGTGGCATGGATGGTGGTCAGGTAGGTGGCGGTGGGCGCTTCGGTGGCATCCTGCACGGCGGCGAGGATGTCCAGACGCCCATGCCCGTACCAGTTATTGGGAATGCCCTCACTATCGCAGGCGTCGGTTGGGATGGGAACGGCGTTGGCATTCAGGTAGCCCTTAATCGCGTCAATGTCGCCGCGCAGGTCGGGGCGGGCGGAGAGCAGGAGCGCGACGGCACCCGTGACGTGCGGCGCGGCCATGCTCGTCCCTGTCGAAAGGCCATAACCAGGCTCGGCTCCGTAGCCATCTAGCGAGGTGGTTGAGCGAATCTGCGTACCCGGCGCTGCCATGTCCGGCTTGATGCGATTGCTGCCGTCCACGGTGACGGGGCCGCGACTGCTGCCGGAATTCAACTCCCCTGTAGAGATGTCAAGATTGCCAATCGAGTAGGACGCCTCGTAGATGGCGGGAGGAAACATGACGGTGCTACAGGCAGACCCCTGATTGCCCGCAGCGACGACTGTGAAGATGCCTGCCGCAACCTGCGCCTCGACGGCGGGACGCAGGATGTCAGGTGTTTCCGAGGGGCAATCCTCGCCCTCAAACGGTCTGAGACAGGTCCAGGAGTTGTTGGTGACATCGGGCGCGAGGTCCGGGCGTCCATCTTCCATCGGGTCGCCGCCGACGGGATAGGGAGCCAGGAAGAACTCGAAGCATTCGATGTAGCGGGCGACCGTCCCGTCGCCGCTCTCCATGTTGCGGCAGCCAATCCATTCGGCGTCGGGGGCCATGCCGATTTGATTCTCGCCGCCATCCCAGCCGACGGCGGTACCCATTGTGTGGGTGCCGTGAGTGGACAATAAATCGTCGCAGGGCTGCGGCGAGTCGGTGCCGCAACGGTTGACCTGGCCTTCATCCTCGTGGATGGCGTCGTGCCAGTTGTAGTCGTGGTTGGCGGTCTCTGTATCAGGGTTCCAGCCGCGATATTGCTGTTTGAGGGCGGGGTGCTGCCAGGCGTAGCCGGTATCGGCCCCGCCGATGACGATGCCCTGGCCCCGGTAGCCGAGCGCCCAAACATCGTGTGCCCTGACGTAAGCGATGCCCGGCTCGATGGCCGATGGAGTGGCGGCGCGGCTCTCCTGGTCGGGCGCGGGTTCGGGGAGGTCGTTACGGACCTGCGGGTTCGAGATGATGTGCGCCACGTCGGGGCGCGCGGCCAGTTCCGTCGCCAGGGTGAGGTCTCCGCTGACGAGGAGGGTGTTGACGATGTAGAAGGAGTGGTAGGTGACGCCGCGCCGCGTGAGCCACTGGCGGAGCGGCCCCTGCGTGCGTTGGGCGGTCTCTACGAGGGTGTCGTAGACGTAGCGCCCCTTCTCTTCTTTTGTGTTCAGGGTTTGGGCGCGGCTTAAATCGGCCTGCTCGTGGAGGAGGACGAAGAATTCGGTCTCGGCCCCGGCTTCGATTTGGCGCAGGAGTTGGGCGGAAATCTTCGCTTCGGCCTGGAGTTCCGGTTCGGCTCCCTGCCCCATGCTGGGCCTGGCGAGAAGGAGTAGCAGGACAAGGAAGGCGACGGATACGGCAGAGAATAGTCTCGACATGCTTTTTCCTCATGAGGGTGGCGCACCGGCTTCAGCAAGCAGGCGGGTTGATTATAGCGCTATTTATCGAACTAGCAGTTTGAGGGATGGACGGTGGACGGTGGACGGTGGACGGTGGACGGTGGAACGACAGGCGCAGCCGCCAAAAGCCCCACAGTTCCCCACATCGGAAGCGTTCTAGTGGGGTGCCAGGAGGGTAGGGGGCAGAGGTTGACCATAAAGAGGTGTACATTTATTGACATTGAAAATATGCACGTCATGTAATGGAAGCGGGCTAACAGAGATGAGGGAGGCGTGGAAGGTCGAAAATGCCCCGTATTGGTGCCCGACATTGGTGCTGTAGCGCACACCAAGCAAGCATGGAGTGGTTGACTTCCGAGCCGCTGCCATGCGCGTTCGATGCAGGACGGTGGTGGATAACGGATTTTCCCACCACAAAGACACAGAGGACACAAAGAACGGCCACAGAGAACGATTACAGCCAACGGTAGGCGCTTTAGGCGAGAACGGCATCTTATTTTCTCCTTCTATACAAAGGGCGACAGAGAACGACCGCGGTAACGGGGTGGTGCTCCGAGATGAGAGGCGCGGAGTACGGAGCGGGCAGGATGCCCGCGCTCCCGCCTCTTTTCAATAGTGTACTGTTTTGGTTCATAGCTTGACTACAGCTTCATCCCAGTCATGAAGGGTAGCCGAAGCGTGCAAACGCTCTGAGATAGGTATGTTGCTGGGTGGATCCCCTTAAGGTCGCTTCGCAGATTCACTTCGCTCAGGATGACAAGTAAGTAGCTAGACCTTACTTGATGTACGCCTGGACAAAGACCACTGTGTACTTACCTGATAAAGCAGTATGTGTAAGGCTTAGAACAGGGCGGCAGAGCGGGGCGTCCAGAAAAACGTATGTTTCTACATTATAAAAGACCTCAAGAGCCAAATTCCTGAGGAATTGGTCGGTTTATGAATAAATTGTAATGTTGGAGGGGGTGATTGCTTTGTTGGGCGAAGCAGCACCCTCGTTCGCACGACGAGAGTGCTGCCTTTGGATTCCGGCTTTAGTCCCAGTTTTTCCATTTGCAGAAGATGAGGCCGCCAGAGGGCGGAATTTCCAGGGTGACGGTGTTGTCGTCGCCAGTCTCGATAGGGAAGTTGTAGAGGTATTCCCACCACGTACCGCCGGAGGGGAAGCTGACGGGGAGGTGGTACTTCTCGTTGGAGAAGTTCAGGAGGACGACTATGGCGTCTCCCTCGTCGTTCCAGCGCTGGAAGGAGATGGCTTTCTGCTCGCCCCACTTCGTCAGGGTCTGGAAGTTGGGGGCGCGGAGGGCGGGGTGGGTGTTGCGGAGCCAGGTGAGGCGCTGCCAGTGTTGGTGAAGGTCTTGCGCCTCCGGCACGGATTGGAGCCGATTCCACTCGAACTTTGCCTCGTCGGTGGTGCGGGGCTTGTTCATGCCGGTTTCTTCGCCCGCGTAGAGCATGGGCACCCCGGCGGCGGTGATGACGGTGAGCATGCCGAGCTTGGCTTTGCGGTAGGCTATTTCGTCATTCAGCCAGGGGTTTGAAAGCGTCTCGTGGACGACGCGCTGCTCGTCGTGGCTGGCGGTATAGTTGACGACCTCGCGGGGGTGGCTGAAGCCGTCCAAGGCGTAGTGGAGCGACCGTTCGACGGCATCGAGGTCGCCCCACTGTTGACCGCCCTCGAAGTTGCCCTCGCGTAGCTGGGCCTTCATCACATCATGGAAGGTATCGTGCCACTGGGCGTCCAACTCAGTGTTGTGAATCCAGTAGGGGTCCTGCGGCAGGTGCTCGGCAATCAGGTAGACCTCCGGCTTCGTCTGGCGCGCGGCCCAGGTGAAGAAGCCGATGCCGCTCATCACGTCGGACTCGATGTAGGCAGTGGCGTCGTAGCGAAAGCCGTCTATGTGGTACTCAGTGAGCCAGAAATCCTGCACGTCGCGGATGTAGGCTTTGGTCATGTCGGCGAAGTGGTTGAAGTCGGGCATACCCCAGGGGTTCGAGCCACTGAAGTAGGGGTTCTGGTCGTAGGGCCACATGAGGTTGAGGGGGTTGTCCTGCTGGGTATGGTTGAAGACGACATCGAGGATGATGGCGATGCCGCGCTGGTGGGCGTCGTCTATGAGCCGCTTGAGGTCGTCGGCGGTGCCGTAGGCGTGCTCCGGGGCGAAGAAGAAGGAGGGGTTGTAGCCCCAGGAGCGGTCCATCGGGAACTCCATGACAGGCATGAGTTCGATGGCGGTGACGCCTAGCTCTTTGATGTAGTCGAGCCGCTGCCGCATCCCCTCGAAGGTGCCTTCGGGCGAGAAGTCGCCAACGTGCGCCTCGTAGATTATCAGGTCATGAAGCGGGCGGGGGTGGAAGTCGCCGTCGTTCCAGGTGTAGGGTTCCTTGCCGACCTCGGTAATGGCTTTGGGGCCGCGCTCGTCCCACTGCACCTCGCGGGCGTAGGGGTCGCAAATCCAGATATTGCCGTCCACGACGAACTGGTAGGCGTGCCTGCCCTGTGGGAGCCGTCGTTCGGTCCACCACAGCCCCTCGCCCGCGTCGGCCATCGGTTCGGGGGACCAGTCGTTGAAGGTTCCGGCGAGCGCGACGGCCTGTTTGCCGGGGGCGAAGAGGACGAAGGTGGTGTGCCCGTCCCTGCCAACGTCCGCGCCGGGCCGCAGGTGGTCGGGTTGTGGAGTGGGCGGCGCGCCTTCCGCGCCATCGGAGAGGTCGAGGTAGGTCTCTTTGGCGGAGCGCAGGGCGTGCCAGAATTCCTTAGCCAGATATTTAAGGGCTTCGTTGGGTGGTTCTTTAAGCATGGTACGGGTTTTCCTCTGGGTATGGGTGCTGTTGAGGACCGACGATGGACGACGGACGAAGGACGACTGACGACCGATGACCGACGACCGCTAACGGCTTAACGGCAACGAATGGCATTGCTCCTGCCCTGTAGAACTGTAACGCATTTTGGCGCAAGAATAAAGGGGGTGCGAGATGTGGGATGTGAGATGTGAGATGCGAGATGTGAGATGCGGGATGCGGGATAACGACTTACTGAGCGGACAGAGGTTTCTAAAACTCTCGGCTCTCGACTTTAGTAATCAAGATCCGGCTCAGTATTACGGCGAGTCGCTGAAAAAGACCTTTGCGTCTTTGCGTCTTTGCGCCTTCGCGTTATGCCGTAATCCGTTAGCGGT
>DASVVH010000268.1:0-5049 GCA_036386615.1 Ardenticatenaceae bacterium | reverse complement strand
ACCCAGCAGCCGCTCCCGGTTCCCGATGAGGCACGCCTGCGACGGCAGAATCGTTCCGCCCTGAATGCGCTTCAGGCGGTTCTCCCGCAGCGTCGTCCCGCTCGATGTCAGGTCCGCGATGAGGTCCGCGTACCCCAGGCTCGGAGCCGCCTCCAGCGCGCCCTGCGCCTCCGTCAGCGAGAAGTGAACGATGCCGCGCTCGTACAGCCAGCGCCGCGTCAGGTTCGCGTACTTCGTCGCAATCCTGAGCGCCCTCCCCTGCTCCTTGTACCCGATTGCCAGATCGCCGAGGTCGTCCACCGAGGTCACGTCCACCCAGCTTTCCGGCACCGCCAGCACCAGCGCGCAGCGCCCGTACCCCAGGTCCTCCGCCATAACGATGGTGTTGTCGCTGCCCTCGCCCTGCTCGCTCACAATGTCAAAGCCCGTCACGCCGAGGTCAACGCTCCCCTCCTCCACCTTGTTCACGATGTCCGCCGCCCGCTGGAAGAGCACCTCCACCTCCGGCACCGCCGGGATGGACGCCACGTACTGCCGCTGGTTCGGCCTGTACACTTCCAGCCCCGCCGCCGCCAGAAAGCTCAACGTCGGCTTCTCCAACTCGCCCTTGCTCGGCAGCGCCAGCCGCACCCGCGAGCCATTGCTCTTGCTCATACTCCCGTCCTCTCCCTCTTGATAACCTCTATCGCCTCGCCAATCGCCGCACGCCGTTCCTCTCTCGACACCATGTCCCGCAGCACCACCTCCCCCGCGCGCGCCTCCTCCGACCCCACGATAATCGTGAAGGGAATCCCCTGCTTCCCCGCGTACTGGAGATTGTTCTTCACGCTCCGCCCCCTCACGTCAAGCTCCACGCGCGCGCCCTCCGCCCTCAACTGCTCCGCCACCCCCACCGCGTACCCGTACTCCTCCGCGCTCACCGGAATCACCAGCACGTCCGTCCCGGCGCTACTAGCCTCCGACAGCCTCCCCTCGCTTTCCAGCGCGAGGCGCAGCCGCTCCAGCCCATACGCGAAGCCCACCGCCGGAACGTCAGCCTGCCCGCCCAGCACCGCTATCAGGTCGTCGTACCGTCCGCCGCCGCATATCTGCCGCTCCTCGCCCGCCGCGCCATGATGAATCTCGAAAATCATCCCCGTGTAGTAGCGCAGCCCGCGACTCAGCCCGAAATCCAGATGGATTCGGCTCCAGTCCAGGGTGTAGCACCGCAGCGTCTCCAGGTCCGCGCGAAGCTGCTCCAGGGGCAGCCGACTCATCCCGTGCGCCGCCACCAGCGCATCGGCCTCGTCCAGCACCGTGAAAGGGTCGCCCACCAGTTGCCCCAGCCGCGCCATGAAATCCAGCGCCTGCTCGATCTGGCTCGTCTGGTCCTGCCGCCGCATCTTGGTCAGCAGCCGCGCGACAATCTCTTCAGGCGTCCGCGTGCCGCCCAACTCGACGTTCATGCTCCGCAGCAGGTCCAGAATCGCCTCCCGCGCCTCGCCATCGTCCATGCTGCGGAACAGGTCTGTCAGCCTTCCCGTTCCGGCCTCGTCCGGGCGCTGCCGCAGGCTGGGGAACAATTCATGCAGCCGCGCCATAACGTGCTCCACGCCCTCCCGTCCCAGCACCTCCATATTCGATACCAGGAAGCTGCTCAGGCGCGGGTCCAGGTCCAGATGCTCCAGAAACTCGGCCAGAATCCCTACATGACCAATCACCACCCGATACTCCGTCAGCCCCAACTGGTCCAGTCCCTTGCAGGCAAGGCTGATGACCTCCGCGTCCGCCAGCGCGCCCGCCCCTCCGATAAGCTCCACGCCCATCTGCGTGAACTGGCGGCTCCTGCCCCGTTGCGGCTTCTCGTAGCGGAAGACTGGCCCGTGAACGTAGAGCCGGACGGGCAGCGGCTCCTGCTGCAAGCTGTCCACGTAAGCCCGTATCGTCGAGGCCGTCATCTCCGGCCTCAAGCTGAGGCGGCGGTTCTGGTAAGTGAAATCGTAAAGGCGGGCAATTACCTCGTCGCCCGCCTTCTTGAGATACAGGTCCGTGTGCTCGACGATGGGTACATCCATCGGGCGGTAGCCGAACGACTCGAAATGGCTGCCTAATGCGCGTTCAAGCTGCTTCAGCGTCGCATACTCGTGTGGCAAAACGTCGTTCGCGCCACGCACCCGCTCAACTCTGGTTCCTTGCATCAGTCGCCTTTCAGCTTCCAGGTATCAACACGACTATCGTGAATAAGGTCTGTCTACTCTGCCATGCGCCGCCGCACTGCCGCCGCGTGCGCCGTCAGCCCCTCAGCCTCCGCCAGCCGGAGCGCCGCCGGGCTGATGCGGCGCAGTGCCGTCTCGTTCAGCCCAATCAGCGAGATGACCTTGCGAAAATCATCCACGTTGACCGGGGAGGCGAAGCGCGCCGTCCCGCCCGTCGGCATGATGTGCGACGGCCCGGCCACGTAATCACCCAGCACCTCGAACGAGCGCTCTCCCAGAAATACGCCGCCCGCGTTCCGCACCTTGCCAACGTGCGCCCAGGGGTCCGAGACAGAGAGGCACAGGTGCTCCGGCGCGTACTCGTTCGCCAGTGCGAAGGCCGTCTTCAGGTCCGGCACGAGGACGATGCCCCCCTGCCGTTCCAGCGATTGCGCGGCGATGTCGGCGCGCTCCAACTCCTCAAGCTGCCGCCCCACCTCCACCTGCACCGCCTCGGCCAGTTCAGGCGAGGTTGTGAGCAGGATGGCCGAGGCCAGCACGTCATGTTCTGCCTGGGCCAGCAGGTCCGCCGCACAGAGCGCCGGGTTCGCCTCCGCGTCCGCGATGATGAGCGTCTCCGTTGGGCCGGGCAGGGCTTCGATGTCCACCACGCCAAAGACCGCGCGCTTGGCGAGCACCACAAAGAGATTGCCCGGCCCCGCAATCTTGTCCACCTGCGGGACGCTCTCCGTCCCGTATGCCATCGCCGCGATTGCCTGCGCCCCACCGAGCTTGAATACGCGCTGAACGCCCGCTATATCTGCTGCAACCAACACCAGCGGCGACACCTGGCCCGTCTCTCTCTGCGGCGGCGAGCAACAGACCAACTCCGGCACGCCAGCCACGCGGGCCGGAATCGCCGCCATGAGCAGCGACGAGGGAAGTGGGGCCGTCCCCCCCGGCGCATAGAGGCCCACCCGTTCCAGCGGCAGCACCAACTGTCCAAGCGCGCCCTCGCCCGTGAAATCAATCCAGCTCTGGCGGGCCTGCTTCCGGTGGAACCGTTCAATCTCCCCTGCGGCCTCTCGCAAGGCATCCACCAGCAAAGGGTCCAGTGCCTCGTAGGCGGCGGCTTTTTCTTCCGCCGTTACCTCGATTTGCTCCAGTTCGACGCCCTCGATGGCACGCGAGTAGTGGTGTAGCGCTTCGTCACCCTTAGAGCGTACATCCGCGATGATGCGCTCCACCGCCTGCTGTGGCGTCGTTCCGGTGCCGAAGTTGCGGTCAAGGCTCGCCTGAATGGTCGGAGAGACCTCTACCTCGTCGAAGCCCCTCCGGCGCAGGATGGTTCGCCGCGCCTCTTCCACCGCGTGGTAGATTCTCAAGCGGCATCTCCCTGCAACCACTCCCGGATGAGGCTCGTAGCTTCGTCGCGGCCCACCGTCTGCTGCTTCTTCGTGCGGAGGTTGCGAATGGTAAGTTGGTTATTCGCCGCTTCGTCCGGCCCGATGATGACGAGCACCGGAATCTCTTTCGTCGCCGCGTAGCCAATCTGCTCGCGCAGGGAATCGGCGTCGAAATAGATTTGCGTTTGCAGCCCCTCCCGGCGAAGCATCACCGCCGCCTTGATGGACGCATCCACCAACTCTTTGCCGAAGGTCGTGACGAGCACCTGCGCCGTCGTCTTGCCGAGCGAGGCGGGGAACATATTCTGTTCCTCCATCACCACGATGATGCGCTCGATGCCTATCGTGGTGCCGACGGCGGGCAGGCTCCGGTCAGTGAACATACCGACGAGGTTGTCGAACCGCCCTCCGCCCGTGATGCTGCCGATATTCGCCTCCTCCACGATGGTCTCGAAGATGGGTCCGGTGTAATACTCCAGACCGCGCGCCATCGAGACATCAACCGAGTAGTATCGCTCCGGCACGCCGAGGAGGTCCAGATAATGAATCATCTCCTCCAACTCGGAAATGCCTTCCAGCGCTTCGGGATAGTCGCTCAGGCGCTCGCGCAGCGCGGCCAATACTGTGCGGTTATCACCCCGGACTTCTAGAAGCGAGAGCATACGGTCAACGACCTCCTCTGGAATCAGGGCGTTGTCCGCTCCATAAATCTCCCGCAGGATGGGCGTGACGCCGGAGATGAGTTGGCCCGCCGTCTCCTGCACCACGTCCGAGTCAACGTCGTCCGGTGCCTCGGAGAGAATGGCACGCAACACGGGTTCGACCGCCGCCGCTACCTCTTCCGGGAACGGCACGGTTGCCCCGGTGGCTGCATCAGGAATGGTCTCCTGGCGTAAGCGTGCCCCAACCTCGCTCAACTGCAACTTCTTTTGTAGATAGAGGCGTGAGACACGGCGCAGTGATTCCTGAATAGAGTTGGGTAGCCCCACCGTGAGTAGTTCTTCGCGGACACCTACCGTACCGATTTTCGCAAGCTTGTCTATGGATTGGTAGAGGCCGCGTAGCAGAGTGTCGGGCACGCCCGCGAACTGACCGATGCCGTTCAGAAGCTTGCGGTTGTTGATGTAGGTGGTGAAGGCGCGGAAGCCCAGGCGGGAGAGAATGGTGTAGATGACGGCCACCGTCTCGGCGTCCCCCAGCATGCTCGTGCTGCCCACCGTGTCGGCGTCACACTGGTAAAACTCGCGGTAGCGGCCCTTCTGGGGGCGATCCGCCCGCCAGACGGGGGCGATGTGATACCGCTTGAAGGGCTTGGGCAGATTGGGGTTCATCGCGATGACGCGGCACAACGGGACCGAAAGGTCGTAGCGCAGTGACATCCTCTCCTCGCCGGGGCCATAGGTGACGGAGTAAATCAACCGTTCCGCCTCGCTGCCATACTTCCCCTTGAGCGTCTCGTCCAGTTCCAC
>DASVVH010000267.1:0-2241 GCA_036386615.1 Ardenticatenaceae bacterium | reverse complement strand
AAGGTGATTGCAACCAGCAGAACCACCCCGGCGACAATGGCAACCAGAAACTTGTCAGGTGCTTTCACCTTCTCCCCCTTCCGTGACACAACTTAATCGAAGTCGAACCCCCGTTTACTCTACGAACATCCAGGGCGCGAGCCTGCGCTCAAGCCAGTCAGAGAGATAGTAAAGCGCGAGGCCCAGCAGGCTCATGGCGAGCACGCCCGCGTACATCTCCCGGTAAGCAACGCGCGAGAAGGCATCGGTGATGATGTAGTAGCCCAGCCCCGCCCGCGTGGCGAAGCTCTCCGCGAAGAAGAGCACGGCGACGGCGGTGCCGATACTGACGCGCAGCGCCGTCAGCACGGCGGGCACCGTCGCGGGCAGGTAGACGTACCGCAGCAGCGCCAGCCGCCCCGCGCCCAACGAGCGCACGCTGGCGACCAGTTCAGGCCGAATACCCACCGCCTCGTCGCGCACCACCACGAGTATCTGGAAGAAGAGGATGAAGGCGATAATGGCAATCTTCGACAGGTCGCCCAGCCCCAGCAGCAGGATGAAGATGGGCAGAAAGACGATTTTGGGCACGGGGTAAGCGATGTAGATGAGCGGCGCGAAGAGGCGGTCCAGCGTGCGGAACTGCCCCAGCGCCAGCCCAGCCGGAACGCCCGTCACCAGCGCGGCGAGGATTGCCAGCACGACGCGGCGCGTGCTGACCAGAAAATGAACCCGTAGATCGCCGTTTCGCATCTCCTCCCAGAAGGTCTCCAGGATGGGCACGACGCCCGGCACAATGGGGCGGGCGATGGCCCAGGAGAGCAGTTGCCATCCCGCCATGACGACGAGGAAGCCGACGATGAGGTCACGCCACCTCATGACTCGCTCCGAGGGCGGCGCGCAGTTGCGTTGCCGTCTGGTGGAAGGCGCTCGTGGCGCGATAGCCGGGCGACCCCGCGCCGGGGTTCTGCACCACCTGCGCCTCGCCGTTGGGCGGCTGGCGCAGCACGAGAATGTGCGTCGCCATGAACGCCGCCTCCTCCACATCGTGCGTGACGAGGATGGTCGTCAGGTCGCGCTCGGCGGTCAGCGCAACGGCCAAATCTTGCAGGCTCTCGCGCGTCAGCGCGTCCAGCGCGGAGAAAGGCTCGTCCATAAGGAGCAGCGTCGGGTTCAGCACGAGGGTGCGCGCGATGGCGACACGCTGCTTCTGCCCGCCCGACAGTTGCGCCGGGTACTGCCTGGCAAACTGCGCGAGGCCCAGCCGCCTCAACCACTCGTCGGCGGCGCTGGCCGAAATGTCGGCGGGCGGGTAGGGGCGCGGGCCGTCCCCCGGCTCGCCCTTATAGCGGTAGAAGCGCCCGATGCGAACACCCAGCAACACGTTCTCCCGCGCGCTGGCCCAGGGCAGCAGGCCGTGACTCTGCAAAATCAACCCCGTGCTGGCGCGGGGCCGCAGGGCAGGCTCGCCCTCGACCATCACCGCGCCGGAGGTGGGCTGCCGCAGCCCCGCCAGCAGGTAGAGCAGCGTGGACTTCCCGCAGCCACTCGGCCCGACGATAGCCCACCGCTCCCCCGGCTGCACCACCCACGAGAAGTTCTCGAAGACGGCTTCGCCGCCCGGCGCGTAGCGAAAGGTAAGATTCTCGATGGCGGCGGTGGGCGGCATGGCAGACGAAGGACGAAGGACAGAGGACGAAGGAGTCTCTTTTTCGAGTGTCGTCTTCATCATCTACCCCATCCCCAAAATCCTGGGGGCACGGCGTGCCGTGCCCCTCTGCGTCCTGTGGCCGCTATTCGCCCATGAAGCTGGTATCTACAAGCTCGTCGTAGGCCAATGGCTCACTGATCAGCCCCTTTTCCATCGCCCAATCCACCACGTCCGCCAACTGCTCCTCGGTGGGAATGCCTCCTTCAGGAAAGCGCGGAAGCTGGTATTGGCCCAGCAGCGGCTCCGGCACGCGGCTCTGCGCGATGAGCACATCCTGGAAGGCAGCCGGGTCCTCGTTGATGGCCTGCACGGCGCGGTCAAAAGCGCGGAGCACCGCCGCTACATCATCCGGGCGGCTTTCGAGCACATCCGCGCGGAAGGAGATGACGCTCTGTGTGACTTCGGGGTGCGCCGCGTCGCTAAGAACGACCGTCGCGCCCTGCAACACGGCGAGCGCGGCGAGCGGGTCCGGCAGGGTGGCGGCGGGAACCTGACCCTCCAGCAGCAGTTGCAGCCGCGTAGCAATCTGCGGCACGTTCGTCGTGACAATC
>DASVVH010000266.1:0-4400 GCA_036386615.1 Ardenticatenaceae bacterium | reverse complement strand
GGGGGCGCGCCAATGGGTGGCGCGCTTGTCGGTGGCGGAACGTTGGTAGGGGGCGGGATACTTGTCGGAGAAGGCGCGGTAATGGAGGGAGGCGCGCTCAAACCACCGCTGGCACCAGGACTACTGCCCGGTCCCGAATTCGCGCCAGGTCTGGCTCCACTGCTGCCGCCGCCGTCGTCGTCATCGTTGTCTAGTCTATCGCAGTGGTCTGCGTCCCTGGTTCTTATCTCGACAGCCCGCGACCCCTCCTCAAACTCGACATCCACGCAGGCCCCAACCGTAAGGGGGCCGTCGTCCTCCCTCAGTTCCGTCGCACTGGTGCTCGTAAATGCCCGCCCGCCGACGAGCCATTGCCCGACCCGGTTCGCGGGGATGCCCTCCACTCGTCCGGTGAACTCGCCGTCCGAGTCTGACCGCTCAGGGGACGCGCTCAGTTCCACCGTGGCCGTCGCGGGAACTGCCTCCGTCGCGCTTTGCGCTGGTTCGGCGGGCGTGCCGGAGGTCGGCGAGGCGGCAGGGGCTGCGGGAGGGAGCGACCCCGGCGCGACGCCGGGCTGGATAATCAGGCTCTCGCCACCCTGCAAGGTTATCGAGCCAGCCTCGTTGCCAACCGTTACCTCACCGTCACGAACCTCAATGGCTCCCGAATCATCTTCCAGGATGCGGAGCCGGAACGTACTCCCCTGGCTGGCAAAGGTCGTGTCGTAGGAGAGGAGCGCGATAGCGCCCGGCTCCTGCACCGCCACCTCGACCTCCCCCTCTTCCAGCCGCGCGACCACGCGCTCCAGCGTCTGGCCCGCCCCCAGCGCAATCTGCTCGATGCGAATCTCGCTCCCCGGCAGCAGCGTAAGCGCCACCGCGCCGTTTCCGAACGCCAGTTGAACCTGCCCATCCTCCCCCGTCACAATCCGGTCGCCCGCCGCCAGTCTTTCATCCTCTGCGGCGGGTCGTGGTGCGCTCTCCAATTGCATAATCTGCACGCCGCCACTGACCTCCTGCACCGCCGCCACGAAGGTGCGCTGCTGGCCGCGCCAGAGGAAAAGTGCCGCGAGCAGGAGCGTCGCCGCCAGGGCCGCCGCCAGCCCGGACTGCGCGCGCGGTGCCCTGAACCAGCGCTGCCGCCTCCGCTCCTCAAGCGGAATAACAGGCGTCACGGTGGTCGTGTTCTGGTGTCTGTCGAAGGCAGCCAGCACGGCCTCGTGTGCCTCACGAGGCGGCGCGCGGAAGCCATCCTCGCTGAGTTGGTTCATGATGCCCCGCAACCAGAGGATTTGTGGCCCACAGGTGGTACATTGAGTGATGTGGCTAGACAGCACGGAACCTTCCGGCGCGGCCAGCCGCCCATCCGCGAGGTCTACCAGTTCATCCCAGGTGGGATGTAGAGTGTCCGTCATGGTTCTACCCGGTACAGTGAGCCGCCCATTGTGTGATACAGCTTCTTCAAGCAGCGGGCGCGCGTCGGCCCAATACTTCCTTCGGGCACCCCCAGTTCAGAGGCGATGACCGAGTAGCTGGGCGTTGGCGTCGTGTAGTAGAGCCGCCGCAGCAGCAGGCGGCAGCGCTCGCCCAACTGCGTCATTGCCGCGCGAATTGCCGCCCATGCCTCCCAGCGCTCCACGACCTCTCCCAGGTCGTCCCCGCCATCGGGCTGACCGCTCAGAACCAGCGAAGGGTCCTCCGCGCTGGCCGCGTCGCGCCGTCGCATCACCTTCCAGCATTCGCGGCGGGTCGTCGTCGCCAGCCACGCCGACAGGCGCGCCTCATCTCTCAGTTGCTCCAGTTTTTCCAGCAATATCAGGCAAACGTCCTGAAAAATATCCGCCGCCTCACTCTCACTCAAGCCGTATCGTAGTGGAATGCTGTAGATAAGCCGCTCGTAGCGTTCGACCAGCAACACCCAGGCGTTTCTATCCCCCCCGACACAGGCAGCGATTAGAGAGCGGTCATCAGGCTGATCCATGCCCTGGCTCCTTGACATTACAAGAATATTGACCGCGCCATCGTCTCCATTGCCCTGCTACATAGAAGAGCGGCAGTTTCGCGATAAAATACAAAGCGTTCACGGTCATGCCTGAAATCAGGCTCTTCCGAGCCATGATTCGTAGATGCGGCGCTGAAGCGGCGACGGGTTCTCGACGGGCCGCAGCGTCACGCTATCCGGCATGGCCTCGCCGAGCACGATGCTCCTCTCCATCAGCAGCCCGTAGCGGAAGAGGTGAAGCGTGATGCTCTCGCCCGGCTCCCTCTCCCGCAGCCGGGCCGTCAGGAACTTCTCGTCCCGAATCTCGTAGCCATCTATCGCCAGGAGGCGGTCCCCAGCCATCAGCCCGCCCGCCTCGGCAGGGCTATCGCGCAGCACGTTCTTGACCACGACGCCGCCCGCATCACTCTTCAGCAGCAGGCCCGTCCAGCCTCGCGGGCCGCCCTCCCTGACGTGGCTACCCAGCCGCAGCCCGGCGCGTTCAACTGCCTCCTCCAGCGGCAACTCCTCGACGCCGCGCAGGAACCGCCGCAGGTACGGCTCGAACTCGATCTCTCCCACCCGCGTTACTACCTGCTCGAACTGCTCGCCTGTGAAGCCCACGTCCCGCCGCCCGCATTCCTGCCACAGGTAGCGCAGCACGTCGTCAAGGGACTTCCGGTTCTCCGTTCGGGCGCGTATCTCCAGGTCGAGCATCAGCGCCACGAGGCCACCCTTCACGTAGTACGAGATGCCCGTGTTGATGTAGTTCTCATCCTGGCGGTAGAACTTCGTCCAGGCCGTCAGGCTCGACTCTTCGAGCGACTGCACCAATCGCCCCGGCTGCTGACGGTACGAGCCGATGCGCTCCGCCAGCATCTCCAGGCACCGCCTCTCCGAGATGAACCCCGCCCGCCGCAACAGAATGACATCGTAGTAGGTAGTGAAACCCTCCATCACCCACAGCAGGGGCGTGTACACCTCCTGCGTGTAGTCAAACGGGCCGAGGTTGTGCGGGCGTATCCGCTTCACGTTCCAGACGTGAAAGAACTCGTGAACCGCCAGCCGCAGGAACTTCTCGTACTCGGAGCGCGGCGTGAAGGTCCAGCGGTCCACCGCCAGCGTCGTCGAGTCGCGGTGCTCCAGTCCTCCGCTCAAGCGGTCGCCCAGATGAACGATGAACAGATAGCGCTCGTAGGGCAACTCGCTCCCAAACATCTCCGCCACCCCTTCCGCCACCTGCTTCAGGTCGCGGCGCAGCGCTCCCTCATCCTCGTTCCCCGTGCCCCACAGCGCCACCTCGTGTGGCTTGCCCAGCGCCTCAAAATGAAGAACCCGGTGAGTGCCCACCTCGCCGGGGCTGTCCACTAGAATATCGTAGTTGGCTGCCTCGTAGCGCCCCTTCTCGTCCTGCGGCAGCGCAATCGAGGCACGCCACCCTTCCGGGGCCTCAATGCGGAGTGTGACAGGCTGCTCTTTGTAACCATCCAGGTAGGTGAAAACGTTGGTCCCATTGAAATAGCCATGCGTCGCGTCCAGGTGCGAGGTGCGAACCGTCAGTTCGTTGGCGTAGACCTCGTAGCGGGCACGGAACGCTCGCTCGCCGCCCATCTCCACGCGCCACGTCGCCTTCGAGAGCCGCGTGACGGGCAGGGGTGCGCCATCCAACGTCTCAGCCCGAAAGCCCTCAACGTGGCGGGCAAACTCCCGGATGAGGTAGGAGCCAGGCGTCCACGCCGGGAGAACGAGGTCCGCGTGAGCACCCTCCCATTCCCGTACCTCGACGGTCAACTGAAAACGGTGAGTCTCCGGGCGGAGCATGGAGATGGTGTACTCAATCTGCGGTGGCATAGAACCTCCATCGCGAGGGTCATTTATAGTCTGCGAAGCTGTACGCGGCCCACCTAGCCCCGCAGCCTCGTAGTTCGAGTGGACAATCGCGAAAAGCCGACAAGTCGCGTCTTCATGTTCCTGTAAGAGTACCGCATTGAGACAAATCGAAGAATTTGCAGTGCGACAATATGAGCGTTGAACGCGCTTCGGGCGTGCCGCGCGGGACCAAAGGCCCGTAGCAATCCTTACCAGAAGGCGATGCACAGCGCGGTCCGAACCCGTATACTGTTGATAAGCGATAAGAGGACTGGCCACCATCCCCGGCAAGCCTCTGCCTCGCTCCCGCACCTGCGCGCCGCTGCCAGGCGTGTTGAGCCGGGACTCATCCCCACAGCCGTATCAATTGCAGAGCGAACGACAAAGGCAAACCCATCGAGAGGTGGGGACGCAAAGCCACGGGTCCACCGTTCAGTCGCGGATAGCCGGGTTGCCGACTCAGCTTAGTCACAGCAGGCGCGAGTTGGTATTTTTGCGTCCCTGTAGCGAAGCGAGGCGGCTGGTGTCGCTACAACCCTCACTCCACGGGGAGTGGAATCGTAAGAGGAGT
>DASVVH010000265.1:0-4054 GCA_036386615.1 Ardenticatenaceae bacterium | reverse complement strand
ACAAGACCTTTCGGAGTTCATCAGCATCGTCGAGGGCCTGGGCTTTCAAGAGTGAGAGGTCTCGGCTCGTGGGGATGGCTCTTCGTGCTGGCTGTGGCGCTCCTCGCCTGCGCGCCACAGCCAGCCCCTTTTCCCGTAACGGCTACACCCGCCGAGCGGCAGCCGCAACCTGAGGTTCAATCCTCCCTTACGCCCACTCCGTCTATCCTGAGTTCGCCTACGCTCTCGCCAGAGGTGGCGAGGCCAACGGTTTCCGTGAACCTGGAAACGCTGAATGCTCCAGTCGTGGGGGGGCTGCAAGCGCCGGAGCAGGTGGCGTGGTACAGCCTCACCTCACCGGATACGCTCTCGTACCTGTTGGGTTCTCAACTGCATCGTTCCCTGCTCGACCCGCTCACCGGCGAACCATCGCTCGCGCAAGGCTGGACGATGCGGGGGAGCCGCGTCACCTTCACTCTATCCCCTGATGCTGCGTGGAGCGACGGCTCGCCGCTACGCGCCGCAGACGTGGCCGACCTGCTCCTTCAGGCCGCAGATGAGGGGGAACTGCACGGGCTGGAATCGGCACGCGCCGTAGATGCACGGACGGTGGAGATTGAAGTCGAAGCGCCGCTCTGCTCCGCGCTGATGCGTGTCGCTGCGTGGCCGATGGTGGATGTGCGCGAGTGGCCGCCCGCGCGGACCAGCGGCGCGGCCCGCGTTGAGGAAGTGGGCGCGATGGAATGGGTGGTCGAACCCGCCCAGTTCCGTTATCAGGTTTACCCAGATGAGCGTTCGCTCCGAGAGGCTTGGGAGCAGGGCGACATCAACAGCATTGTCGGCGCGAGTGACCTGACGATGGGGCCGCTGCCGGGAGAGCAGGCCGCCGCGCAGAGGGCTGGCCCACTTTTGGCGACCCTGCTCTTCCGCGTGGACGATGGGTTGGTGGGCGATGAGGTCATGCGCGAGGCGCTGACGCTGGCGACGGATCGCGCCGCGCTCTATGAAGCGGCCTACGGCTTCGCGCCGGATGCATTGCTCACGGCGCTCCTGCCGCCCGGCCATTGGGCCGCGCCAACTGACGCCCTCGATTTCGACCCCGAAGAGGCGGTGCGCCTGCTGGACGCGGCGGGCTGGCAAGACCGCGACGGCGACGGGACCCGCGAGAACGAGGCGGGCGACCCCCTGAGCCTGACGTTGAGCCTGCCTCTGAGTCAGGATATGCGGTGGGAGATGCTTGCGCGGGTGCTGGCCGAACAGTGGGCCGCCCTGGGCGTGGAACTGGTGCCGATGTACCTCGAAGCGTATCCTCTTCAGGAGCGGCTGCACGATGGGCGCTGGCAGGTCGCGCTGGTAGCCTATCACGTCGCCCCCGATGCCGACCAACTCGCGCTGTGGGGCACACCTGCCCCCAGCGACCTGCTAGGGAACGAGATGAACGTGACGGGGTATCGCAGTGCCAGCATTACCTCACTGCTGCGCGAGGCCGCGGAGACCCCCGGCTGTGACCCCGAAGAGCGAACTGCTCTCTACCATCAGGCGTGGGAGCAACTGCTGAACGACCGTCCACTCTGGCCCCTCTTCCCCCTCCCTTTAGATGAGGTTCACCGACCGGGCGTGAGTTGGCCCGACGAGGGCAGCTAGAATTCAAGTAAAAGGCGCTGGTTTACGACCAGCCTTAGGGACTGTTGTTATTCTTCACCAGCTTCAGCTAGAACCCGCATCACCAGAGCCTCACTTACTCGCAGCCCCACTTCTCGTAGAGCTTCAATTTCAGGACCAATGGCTTCTAAAATGCCCTTTTGTTTGGCAACCAAGAGCAAGCCAAGAGTACCAATAGGTTCTAAACCACTGCGCCGGGCAAACCGACGCGCATCTAAATCGTCGAGCACTATATCCTTCGTATTTATTTCCAGAGCCAAGGCAATAACCTCCGCCTCTCCGGGGTCAAGCGACTGACCTGCGAAAGCTAGTAAATCAGTACGGGTGCATCCCCTCTCAACGAGTTGTCCTTCAAGCAGTGCCTGCTCTACCGCCTGTGCTGCCTCGTCCGTCACCACTCGTATCTCTTCTAGAACCTTCGGCGGTACGTAAACGAAGTCGGCTTCCAGATGCAACAGTTCCAATCGTCCAAGCTTTGCCAGAAATATGAGTGGAGCTGTATTCACCACACGAAGACGGTTGCTCATGGCGCTAATCGTCTGGCGGCTTCAATCTCGTGCTCGACCTCCTCGTCCTGCAAGTTGATTGCAGGCACTCCATATCTTTCCAACAGGTAGAGGAACACCACGCGCGGCATACCTGCCAGTTCGGCAGCCCTTCCCGAAGTGAGCTTTCCCATCTCGAACAGTTTGACTGCTAGAAGGAGTTGAGCTTCGCGGGTGAACTCTTCTGTGGACATCTTGAGCAATGGGGCTAAATCGTCGGGTATCGTTAATATCAGTTGGGTCATAGCTGCCTCCTGTTTCCTCGATAGAGTATACACGATTGGGCGAGATTCTTCTTCTGCAAATAGCAAAAGGCGCTGGTTCAACCAGCGCCCACACTCACTTGAGAGACTTTGCTTTATTCGTCGCGGAAGAACTCGATGAGTTCGTCGCGGTCTGCCCGCTCGGCCAGTACCTCGACGTAGTTTACCCGCGCCCAGGGATAGAGGAAGAGGTTCGCCTCCGAGTCGAGCTGCATGAGTGGTTTGCCGTCGCGCTTGCGCGGGTTGGTGAAGATGAGCACCTGATCGTTGGGCTTGGGTAGCTCCTCGACCTCTGCCAGAAAGGCATCCTCGTTCGCGACGTGAACAATCAGTGTATAGGCCATTTACTTTTCCTCCTCAAGATGCCTTCGCGGAACTCAGCCGGAAGGCGACACGCAGCATCCCCAGGTGAACCATCTCGCCCTGTTTGACCAGGATTGGCTTGTTTGGGGTGAGCCGCCGCTCGTTGATGAATGTTCCATTGGTACTGTTCAGGTCTTCCACGTAGATGTCGTAGCCGCGCCGTATGAGCCGGGCGTGCCGCCGCGAGACGCCCGCTTTGTCGCCCCCATAGACACCCAGGTCCACGTCCGCGCCGGAGCCGCCGTTGGATTCACCTCGCCCCAGAATGTACTCGCGGCGGCGCGGGAAGACGACGGAGCGGCCAGAATCCAGAAAATCACAGTAGAGCGCCCGCCGCCGCTCATCACCGACGCGCATTGAAACGGATTTTAGCTCCTCGCCGCAATCGTCACAGAAGAGCGTGTTCGGGAGTTGCTGGGAAGCGCAGCGGGGGCAACTAAGCATGGTTAGTCCACCGGCGCGGGCAGCGCCAACATTCGCGTGCCATACTTGATAATCTTGCGGCCATCGTCGGAGAGCGAGCCTGTTGACTGGAAGAGCGCCATCTCACGCTGGGTCGCCATCGCCAGGTTGTCCGCGCCGATTTCGAGGAAGCGCGCGGCTAGCTGCTCCAGCGTGTCTACGGCCTGCTGCACCGCCCCTTGCTCGATGGCTGCCCAGGCGCGCTCTTGCAGCTTCAGGGTTGCTACGCGCTGTGCCGCCTCATAGATTTCATCGGGGGGAGCCTTTGGCTCTCCAGCGTGAATCTCGGCGACGGCCAGGCGTTCCACTTCGACTCTCGACGAGTTCTCTACCAACTGAGCGCCCAACCGGATTTGCCCCAGCAGCGCCACGTCTATGATGGGCAGGGAGACCTTCAGATCGAGCAAGACTCGCAAGGTGGGCGTCGCGGAAAGCGGTCCCAGCGCGACTTCATTTCTCTCTGTCGGCAGGCGGCGGAGGCCGGGCGCAATCTCGTGGGCCTGTAGCAATTCGACATTCGGCCCCAGGTCCAGCCGCAGCTTCGCCTTTCGCGCAAAGGTGCGCTGCAACTGCTGCAACTGCTCCTGGAAAATCTCCACTGCCTGATCGGCCTGGGCGATGAAGTGAGAACTGCCCCCGGTGCGGCTCGACAACTCATCGAGGAACGAGTCGTTCCAGTCCGTGCCCAGCCCCAGCGCGGTAATGCCAATCTGCAAGTCGCTGGCCTGACGCGCTATTTCCAGAGCCATCTCTTCGTCGCCATAGGTGCGGCCATCAGTG
>DASVVH010000264.1:0-2793 GCA_036386615.1 Ardenticatenaceae bacterium | reverse complement strand
GCACCAAACTAAAGGCGATGTGCGCGACGAGAAAGGTTCTGTCACTCACCAACTCTTCAAAGCGAGGGTTAACCAGAGGCAGGAAGACGAAGTGCGCGCCTATCCACAACAGCGTGCCCACGACCACCCCCCAGAGCAAGGTCGAACCCGGTAAGGTGGGCAGAACCAGCGCGAAGAGCAGGCCCAGCACCATCGAGACGCCGAAGTGTACCAGCGTGCCTACAACCGCGCCCGCCAGGTTGAACTGCATGAGGGCCTGTTCCGGGGCGGCCTGCAATCCCGGCAGGACCGTCGAGGCAATCAGGTTCACGGGGAACCAGATGCCGTTGCCAGTGGCGAGGCCCCACAAAGCCATGACGACGCCCATCACGGCCCCTGCAATCAGCCCTCCGGTGATGCCAGCGCGGAGCGAATAGATTTCCGCCGCGATAGGCTCACCTATCTCGCCGTTGTCGCGCCTCCGCACATCAATGGTTTCAGTTGCCATCGGCCTGCTCTCCTTTCTTCGTAGACTATGTCAGGAACGTTGAAAACCCCCTGTGGCTGCGATGTCTGCTAGAAAGAAGAGGAACTGCGATGTCGCAAAATACACTACAAACCAACTGCCTGTGTTCGGCACCTTTAGCGCGATAGCACTTGATGAGCTTTGCCAAGCAAAGTGCGTACCTATACTCTAGCAGAATGGGACGCTAAAATCCAATACCTGAACGAAATCAGCAGGGCTGTGCCAAAGACGGAGAGGAGAAGGAGGAGCGGGAGCGAGAAAGGGGCCGGAGGGCACAGAGGCCAGTATAGGCCAGTAACGGCCAGTACTGGCGAGCGATAAGCGGCCAGTATAGTGGTAAGTAGCTGCCATGTAGTTGTTAATTATATTACAAGTGGTGCTACGTTGACACAGCCCTGACGAAATCATAACGTCCGGCCAAATTCTACGCTCCGGCTCTCCAACCAGTGCTCCATTAAAGCCAGGCGCTGTTTCCCAGGCAACTCCACTCGTCACCCACCATGAGGAGACTACCATGCAAATCACCGTGCGCCTATTCGCGGCTTATCGCGAGGCTGTTGGCGCGAAAACCGTCAGCCTTGAAGTGGAAGCGGGCGCGACCCCCCGGCAGGCGTGGGAAGCGCTGTCCCAACAGCACGAGCGGCTACGTGCCTTCTCCGCGACGGTCGTCTGTGCCGTCAATGGCGATTACGCCTCTCTCAATGCACCCCTGCGCGACGGTGACGAGGTGGCGTTCCTGCCGCCCGTCGCGGGGGGGGACCACTTCGCCATTACCACAGAGCCGATTGACGAGGCCAGCCTGCGCCGGGCCGTTGAAGACCCTGGCGCGGGTGCTGTCCTCTCCTTTCTCGGCGTCACCCGCGACCAGACGGGCGAGCGCCGCGTCGAGTACCTGGAGTACGAAGCCTATCCCGAATTGGCCGAGCGCAGGATGGCTGAGATAGGCGACGAGATTCGCGCGCGCTGGCCCAGCGTGAAGGGCATCGCGCTCGTTCACCGCGTCGGGCGA
The DNA here is from genome assembly GCA_036386615.1 of Ardenticatenaceae bacterium. Taxonomy (GTDB): domain Bacteria; phylum Chloroflexota; class Anaerolineae; order Ardenticatenales; family Ardenticatenaceae; genus DASVVH01. Next base: position 1,279 of record DASVVH010000264.1, on the reverse strand, counting down.
CTGGAAATCGGCGAGGCGAGCATCGGCATCGCCATATCCACCCCGCACCGCGCCGATGCCTTCTCTGCGTGCCGCTACGCGATTGACCGCGCCAAGGAGCAGTTGCCCGTCTGGAAAAAAGAGGTCTGGGAGGGCGGCGAAGAGTGGATTGAGGAGGGGCCGGGCGTCTGAATGCGGAAGGGATGGTTCCCAACTCGACCTGGCCTTGAAATAATGTGATAGGAGAGACGAACTGTGAGCGGGAGTGCTGCCGACGGGATACACAGAGAGATTGAAGCCATCTATCGTTCTGAGTCACGCCGTATCTTCGCCACCTTGATCCGCTTGCTGGGTGATTTCGACCTCGCCGAGGAGGCATTGCAGGATGCATTCAGAGTGGCGATGGAACAGTGGCCGCGTGAGGGAATGCCTGCTAACCCACGCCCCTGGCTCATCTCAACGGGCCGTTTCAAAGCGATTGACAACCTGCGCCGCCGCGCCCGATATGATGCCCTGCTCGTTGATATGGCCGAGCAGATTGAGCAGGAGTCGAGGGAGGCGCTGGAAGGGGACGAGGAGGAAATCGGGGACGATAGGTTGCGCCTCGTCTTCACATGCTGTCATCCCGCGCTCGCGCCGGAGGCACGCGTCGCGCTGACTCTGCGCGAAGTTTGTGGGCTGACCACCGAGGAGATTGCACGCGCGTTCCTCATTCCCCTACCGACGCTTGCTCAACGCATCGTGCGCGCGAAGGCCAGGATTCGTGACGCACAGCTTCCATACGAAGTGCCGTCGCGGGCGGAGTTGCCGGAGCGGCTGGACACGGTGCTGCAAGTTGTCTATCTGGTCTTTAATGAGGGCTATTCGGCCTCGGCGGGGGAGGCGTTGACGCGACCGGACCTTTCGGGGGAGGCGCTTCGCCTGGGAAGGCTCTTGCAGGAGTTGTTGCCCGAATCGGAGACGCTGGGGCTGCTCGCCTTGATGCTGCTGCATGACTCGCGGCGGCTGGCGCGAACGTCACCGGACGGCGACCTGATTCTGTTGGAGAACCAGAATCGTTCCCTTTGGAATCAGGGCCAGATTGAGGAGGGGGTCCATCTGGTGGAACGGGCATTGGCATCGGAACGGGTCGGTCAGTACGCGTTGCAGGCTGCCATCGCGGCGACCTATGCCACCGCGCCTACTTTCGCTGCCACCAACTGGGCACAAATCATCGAGCTTTACAATCTGCTGATGAAGGTGGTTCCGTCGCCAATCGTCGAGTTGAACCGCGCTGTAGCCGTTGCCATGCACGAGGGTC
>DASVVH010000263.1:0-4991 GCA_036386615.1 Ardenticatenaceae bacterium | reverse complement strand
GTTCTCCACGACCATGACACGAATAGAAACAATGTCAACAAATGTACATGTTTTCTGGCCCAGCGACGCACTTTTACTCTGAACACCACCCGCCGCAGCCTGCTTCGCCCTTCGTGCTGGAGCGCCAATATCATCCAAAACTGGCCTAAACCTGCCCGCCGCGCTCAAAATGGGTCCATCAATGCGAGCATGTCACTATACTTCCGGGGCGACGGCTGTAATACTTCCGTAGCCATTGTCACCTAACCTACAGCCAAAGCCTGTAGAGCCGGGCCAACTTGCATTCATAGGAAAGGACCATCAAAAGCTATGGAGCAATACGACGCCATCATCATCGGCGCGGGGCAGGGCGGCAGCCCCCTCTCTCATCGCCTCGCCGACCTCGGCTGGAAGGTCGCCCTCGTCGAGCGGGAATTTCTGGGCGGCACCTGCATCAACTGGGGTTGCACGCCCACCAAGACGCTGATTGCCAGCGCCCAGGCTGCCCACGATGCCCGCCGCGCCTCTGAACTGGGCGTCCACGTTGGCGAGGTGCGCGTCGATTTCGCGGAGGTCATGGCGCGCCAGCACCGCGTCGTGCAGCAGTTTCGTGAGGGCCAGGAGGCGCGGGCCAGCAGCCGCCCCCGCCTGCACCTGATACGCGGGGAGGCGCGCTTCGTCGGCCCCCACGAGCTTGAGGTGAATGGCGAGCGCCTGCACAGTGACCGCATCTTCATAGACACGGGCGTCCATGCCCGCCTGCCCGACATCGAGGGCCGCGACGAGGTAGAGATACTGACCAGCAAGAGCATCCTGGGGCTGAACGACCTGCCCGCCCACCTGCTCATCCTCGGCGGCAGCTACATCGGCCTCGAATTCGGCCAGATGTTCCGCCGCTTCGGCAGTGAGGTCACGATTGTCGAGCACAATCCCCGCATCATCTCCCGCGAGGACGAAGAGTTCTCCCAGACTCTCCAACAGATTCTTGAAGGCGAAGGCATCCGCTTCCTCACCGGCACCGATGCTCAAGCCGCGCGCCAGGAGCCGGACGGCACCCTTCGCCTCACCGTCAAGAGTAAAGAGGGTGCGGAGGAGATATTGACGGGCACCCACCTTCTCAGCGCCATCGGCCAGACGCCCAACACCGCCGCCCTCAACCTCGAAGCGGCGGGTGTGGAGACCGACGAGCAGGGCTACGTCCTCGTCAATGACCGCCTTGAAACCAACGTGCCCGGCATCTGGGCCATCGGTGACGTGAAGGGTGGCCCCGCCTTCACCCACCTCTCCTACAACGACCACCAGATTATCTACGAGAACCTCGTCAACGGCGGCAACGCCACGAAAAAGGGGCGCATCGTCCCCTACGCCCTCTTCACCGACCCGCAGCTAGGCCGCGTCGGCCTCACCGAGCGGCAGGCCCGCGAGGAGGGCTACAGCGTCAAGGTCGGCAGCATCCCCATGTCCAACGTCGCCCGCGCTATCGAGCGCGGCGACACGCGCGGGCTGATGAAGGTTGTCGTGGACGCGGACACCGACAAACTACTCGGCGCATCTATCCTCGCCGCCGAGGGCGGCGAGTTGGTGCAGGCTCTCCGCGTCCTCATGCTCGCCGATGCTCCCTGGACGCTCCTCAAGGGCGAAGTCTTCATCCATCCCACTCTCGCCGAGGGCTTCTACGCCCTGTTCGACTCCGTGAAATGAGAGGTGACGGACGACGACCGAGGGACGACGACCGACGACCGCTAACGGATTACGGATTTTCCACCACAGAGGCACAGAGAACACACCAACAGTAGGCGCTTTAGGCGAAGAACGACCACAAAGGGTATGTTCGTTCTCGAAAAACCCTTTGCGTCCTTGCGCCCTTGCGTCTTTGCGTTATGCCGTTCAATCCGTTGCCGTTAAGTCGTAGCGGTCGTCGGTCGTCGGTCGTCGGTCGTCGTCCGTCAGGGAATCGCCGCCGAGCCTGCATCCTCCATGAACACCGTCGGCTCACCGCCCGATGCGGACAGGCGCAGCACCTGTTTCTTCGGGGCGATAGCGGCCAGTTCCGCCTCCGTCGCGCCGTTCATCAACTGCTCGAACGCTCGATTCACGTCGTTCTCAATTCGGGTGAAAAAGAGGTTGCCCGCGCCATCGTCCTGCACGTTGGCGAAGGCGAAGTCCGGCGACTGCCACAGTTGGGTGTGCTCGCCACTGGCTTCATCGTAGCGCCACAGTGTGCTCACGAAGGTGTCCAGCGCCCCCTCGTTGGCCTGCCGCGTCACGTAGTAGAGCGTCCCCTGCGGGCCAAAGTAGGCGCTGCTGGGGTGCGCCTCTATCTCTATCACATCGTAGTCGGGCGAGCCGGGGTCGCCTACCACAATCACGTTCTCGCCGATGCCCGCCCAGCGATCCGTCGCCGCGTCAAAGGTGAAGTCTCGCAAGGTCGTCGGCGCGTAATCTTCCAGCATCTCGCCCGTCTCCATGCTGAAGCGGCCAACGCCCGCGCCACCGCAATTGAGCGTGTAAAGGAGCACATCGTCCTCGCCCCACGCAAGGTTCAGCGCCGAGTAAAGGAACCCCTCCGCTTCGTAGAGTCTCTCGCTGATTGAAGTCATACCGCCGCATCCCGTGCCGAACCCAACGTCACCGCGCTTCGTCGGCTCGCCGCCCGCCGCGCCGACGCTCCATACCTCATAGCGGGCCTCGTTGCCGACGCTCTCCATGAAATCCTGCGTTTCCACGATAAACGCCACCTGTGAGCCATCCGGCGACCACGCGGCCTCAAAGGAGGGGTGCGCCCCCGACGCCAGCACGCGGGTGGAGCCATCGCGCTCCGCTACCACGATGTCCGCCGCGAAGGGCGAGAACGACGAATCCAGGAACAGCACCTCCGTGCCGCCGGGCGACCATTTAGGGTGGCGAATGAAACAGTCCTGCCGCTCGCACCTCGCCAACTCGGCCAGCGTCTCCGGCGAAGTGGTCTCGCCCAGCAGGATAGCCTGCTCCTGCGCCACGAGGATGGGCCGCGCTGGTCCGGCCTCACCAACGGGAGCCGCCCCCGTAGAAGGCTGGGCATTGTTGCACGCCGCCACAGCAGAGAGCAATAGAAATAGTATCAATAGTCTGAACAGACGCATGGCTCTACCTTTCGGGCTATCAAACAGGTTCACGAGTTGGCACCAGTATCGCCTACAAAGACAATCCATACATCTGGCACCTTCCCTATCTTCGCCTCCGCCAAAGAACGGAGAAGCCGCAGCGTCTATCCGTCAAATGGCGTTGGCTTCCGAAAAGAAGAACCCTCTCCAAACTTCGGAGAGGGTTCACACAAAGCAGTATTGGCCGCGACACTACTCCCAGCGGCCCGTCCAGCGCAGCACCCAGAGATGCCGCGACAGCCGTCTGCGGCGAAACTCCTCCTGGAAGCGGCGGCGCAGTTGTTCACTCTCAGGACGAGCCTTTGTCTCCACTTTCACGGAATGCTCGTCGTCTTTCCCGTTCTCTCTTCTTGCCGTACTTTTCATCTCGACTCTCCTATCTATCCTGAGATAGATGACGCATTTCCGCCGCAGAAGGTTTCATCTACCTAGCTGGCGAGGCGTCCCATACGCTCCTGTGCCGCACGCGCCGCGAATCCCGCGCGCAGCGTGGCGTGGTCCGGCGCGGCAATCGTCTCGACAGTACAGCCCGCCGCGCGCAGTTGCTCTACCACCGTCTCCTCGTAGCCCTGCTGCCCCACCACCACCGTCACCTGCGCCGCGTGGCGCGCCTCCTCCACGCGGAAGCCAATCGTCGGCTGCACCACCTGCACGAAAGGCTTGGCCGCCTCCCAATGCAGTGACGAGACGCCCCACTCCCACGCGGGCAGCAAGAGGTAGTGCGCGAGGCGGAACGAACCAGCAGGCGCGGGAGCAAGCGGCTCGGCCTCTATCCGCTTTGCCACCTTGGCAGTAGTGAGCGACATCGCCCGCAGTTGAGGCACCGCCGCCACCGTCGCGCCGTCCGCCTTGAACCACGCCTCGCGGTGCGCGGGGTCGTCCTCGTCGGCGGCGAGCAGCCAGAAATTCTGGTTGAGCAGGTACGGCGGCACGTTGCCGCTCTGCGCCTGCCGGAAAATCTCAAGGTTGCGCTGCGCGTGCTCCTCCTCGCTCGTCGCGGGGAGGTCCGCCTGGTCCTGGCTGCCCAGCAGCGCGCCGCCCGCGCCCGAAATCATCGGCAGCGAGCGGCCCAGCTTCGTCTGCACAACCTCGTCGTACCACTCCCACAGCCGCCAGCCACGCTGGTCCTCGCTGGGGCGGCTCTTCTCCACCGGGGAACCCGCGCCGTAGGGCCGCGCCTCGCTCCACACCTTCTGTCCGCCCTCGCCCCACGAGACGGGACGATTGAAAGCGTAGTTGTGGATGCACAGCCCCAGCCGCGCCTTCAAATCCGCCGACCCCTTCATCACAACCGCGTCCAACATCCCCGCCAGAAAAGCGGTATCCCAGTAATCCCCACCCGGACGCAGGGGTGGCAGCAAGGGGTACAGCCCCGCGTCCACGAAGCTCTCCAGCGCGGGCATCACCACGCGCATCACCCGGCTCACCAGATTGGGGCGCTGCCACTCCGTCGCGCTCCACTGCCGCTCGGCGTTCGGCTCGCGCAGGATGGTGATGTACCGCACCCCCGCCCGCGCGTAGTGCGCCGCCTGCTCGCGCAGGACGCGCTTCTCAAGTGGCACGCCCGGCTCGTAGTCAATCTCTACAACAGGTTCGATGTCCGCCGCCCGCAGTCCCCGAATGAACTCAAGCGGCACGGGCCGCCGCACCGTCGCCCGCACCGTCAGCCACGAGGCGTGCAGCTTCTTCAGCTCCGGTACCCACCTCGCCAGATCGCTCTGGTTGTAGTGCCGCGTATCCGGGTAGTAGTGGAACCCTATCTTTGTGTCGTTGACCGGACGTGGAAACTCCTGAAACATGGGGACCCCGCTATCATTTCTGTATTCGACGACCGACGACCGACGACCGACGACCGCTAACGGATGAACG
>DASVVH010000262.1:0-3360 GCA_036386615.1 Ardenticatenaceae bacterium | reverse complement strand
CGTCGGAGCGAGTTGTATCCAGTTTCCGGGTATTGTGGGACCATTTTCCCATGAGTGTTTGCTTCCTTAGCGGTTACAATGGACGTAGCACATCATCATCTACACATTAGAGGCTATACTTATGGCAAGTGGTGGCGCGATAGTTGCAAACCCGCCGTTGTTTAAGGTCAACTTCTTGGAGTCCATCCTCGAAACCATCCAGCAGGACTCAGGAGAATGGGAAGCCATGCGAATCCTGGTTGTAGACGACGATAGAGGGTTCCGCGAGCTATTGTCGGAGGAACTCTCCGTCGTTGGGCACACGGTGGTCGAGGCGGAGGACGGTCAACAGGCGTGGGAGATGTTGAGCAAGGAACCCGCGCGCTTGGTCATCACCGACTGGATGATGCCAAAGCTGGATGGCCCGCAACTCATCAACAGGATTCGCAACGCGAGCTTCCCCCACTACGTCTACATTATTCTGCTGACGGCGAAGACGAGCCAGCAGGACGTGGTGACGGGGCTGGTGGCGGGTGCCGACGACTACCTTCGCAAGCCGCTAGACCTTGAAGAGTTGCAGGCGCGCGTTGCTATCAGCGAGCGCATTCTGTCGTTGGAGATGCAGCTACGCGAGGCGCTTTATCGCCTCGAAGTGGCGGCGACCCACGACAGCCTGACGGGGTTGCTCAACCGACAGGCCATCAACGAATACGCCGAGGCGGAGTTGAGCCGCGTTCACCGCGCGGGCGGCTCCATGAGCGTCGCCGTGCTGGATATTGACCATTTCAAGTCGGTCAATGACCGCTTCGGCCACCTCGTAGGCGATAGGGCGCTGCGGCACGTCGCCGAGACGATTGCCAGCACCATACGGCCCTACGACAAGGCGGGGCGATGGGGCGGCGAGGAGTTCATGCTCGTCCTGCCGGAAACGAATCTCGATCAGGCATTCTCCGTCGCCGAGCGCGTGCGTGAGCGGGTCGCTTCCTCCCCTGTCATCCTGCCGAGCGGCGAGCCACTCTACCTACACGTCAGCCTGGGCGTCTCCGAGACGGAGGCCGAGAGTCTGGTTCCCCTCGACACCCTGTTCAATCAGGCCGACGAGGCGCTCTACGTCGCCAAGCGCGGGGGCCGCAATCAGGTTGTTCGCTTGCTGGCTGTCTGACAACCCCTCTTTTCCCCTCTAATCCGTACCCCTGCTATCCCCACGTCACCAGCGCAGTAGTAGGGCCTCCATCGTCAGTCCAGGGCCGAAGGCCATCAGGACGCCATACTCGCTCGGCTGTGGCGCGCGCGTCTGCTGGATGTTGTCAAGCACAAAGAGCACCGTCGGGCTGGACATGTTGCCGTAATCCCGCAGGACGTTGAAGCTGGGAGCCATCGCCTCGTCGGCGAGGTCCAGACTCTCTTGCAGGTAGTCGAGGATGCGCGAACCGCCCGGATGGATGCCCCAGTGACTGATGCTGTTCGGCGTCAGGCCGTTGCGCGTCAGCAGCGGTTCCAGCAGCGTGGCGATGTTGGTGGCGAGGATGTTCGGCACGTAGGAACTCATGTACATGCGGAACCCCTCGTCCGTGACGTGGAAGCTCATATCCTCAAAAGTTTGATAGTCGCAGCGCGTCTCGTTGTCCACGAGGCGCGGGCGCGGCCCTGCCTCCACCTCGTCCAGAGGATTGCTGCTGACGACGACGGCTGCCGCCCCGTCGGCGAAAATAGCAGACGAGACAATCGTCTCGCGCGTGGCGTCGTGCTGCATGTGCAGGGAGCCGAGTTCGACACAGAGCACGAGCGCGCGGCTGCCGGGCCGCGCCATGACCGAGGTGAGGGCGCGATTGATGCCCGGAAAGGCCCCGTAGCAGCCCATCGAGCCGATGACCGTGCGGCGGAGATTCGAGCGCATCTCCAACTCGCCAGCGATTCGCAGGTCCAGCCCCGGCGTGTCCAGCCCCGTGCAGGAGACGACCACGAAGTCGTCAATGTCACGCGGGGTCAGCCCTGCCGCCTCCAGCGCCCGCTCGACTGCGGCCCGCCCAAGCGGAACCGCCTCTGCCACGTACAGGTCATTCCGCTCCGCCGTGCTGCGCCGCTGGGAGCCGAAGTCGAACAGGTCGCCCACGACGACGTGGCGGTGCTCGATGTGGGCGCTCTCAAAGACCGCGCGCGTCAGGCGGGCCTTGCTCGGCGGGAGAAGCTGGCTGTAGGTGCCGAGCAGTTCCTGCTGCGTGTAGCGCTGCGCGGGCACAGCCGTGCCGATGCTGGCGAGGGTGGGCTGGTTCATAAAGTGGCTCTACTCTCTACTCCCGGTACGAGGCTGTCAGCAATTGACGGGTGGCTGGCTGATGGGCCAGTCGCGGTGCTCTGCACGAGACTTAAACGTAGCTAACGTGGCGAGAAAAGTCAACGTTGCAGCTTCACCTTTCAGGAGTATGCCATAATTGGAGAGCAGGAAAGAGGAAGAGGAGTCACGAGGGCAGCACTGGCTTCCCGACCAGTAACGACCAGTAACGGCCAGTATTCAGAGGCGCAAGGCCAGCCAAAAGCCAGGATTATTAACATAGAAGTTACATGTACGGCTTCACGAGGTTCACATACATTGGTCTTAGCCCATGCGTACATCACGTAAGGTCTAGCTACTTACTTGTCATCCTGAACGAAGTGAAGGATCCACCCAGCAACACGCCATCGTAGAGCGTTAGCACGTTTCGCCCTCCCCTCGTGCTTGGGCTAACCTGTATGCCAACCTTGTGTATCCATACACGTAATTCCTAATCTTATGTCAACAAATGCCAACATCAATCGCTCTTCAATGTTGGCATTTGTTGGCTTTGCTTCACATAAGGTTTCTCCTCCCCCACCCGCTCCTGCCTCCTCCACCGGACGCAAAAAGAGCGAGGCGCTACACCTCGCTCAACCGTTCCGATGCCGGATGACTCGCTACAACAGGCTCACGCGGCGGCGGCGGTGGTCGGTGCCCGTGCTCTTTAGTATCTGGCGCACGTACTCGTGGCTGATGGTATCCACGATGCCTCGCTCCACTGCCTGCCCCGCGAGGCGATGAAGCGTCCATCGGCTGAAAGAGAGGCCAAGGTCACGCGGGCGCTGCTGGGAGAGTTCCAGAATCCGGCGCTTCTGCTCCGGCGAGAAGCGGGGCGGCGGACCACCGCTGCGGGGAGAGATGAGACCCCTCGGCCCGCGCTGGTTGAAGCGGTGAATCCATTTTCGCAGGTTGGTGGGGTGAGCGCTGACCATCGGGCCAATCTCCGGCACGCGGAACCCCTCTCTGGAGAGCAGGATGACGCGGGCGCGGTGCCGTAGCTCACTGTCGTCACTGTTCAGCCATCGCCGGAGTTGTTGTTCCTCGCCAGTTTTGAGTTCTCGAACGTA
>DASVVH010000261.1:0-9508 GCA_036386615.1 Ardenticatenaceae bacterium | reverse complement strand
TTCGAGGCGACGGAGGCGACCACCCATACGATAACGCTGGAGGCCCCGGTGGACGAGGGACGCGGCCCCGGCACCATCTCCGTGACGAGGACCTTCGCCGTGCTGCCCGCCGAGCAGCGCCCGGCGCAGGAGCAGCAGGCTACATGGGAGAGCGTGACGACTGAGTGCTGCGTCATCAACTATGTCTCCAACACAGCTGCGGCGCGAGACATAGAGAGCTTGAGCGAACAGCTTCAGGAGAGCGTGGAGTACGTGGAGGAGGAAATCGGCGCGATACCGGATGAGGAACCTTACGAGGTGGCGCTGCTGGACATCGTGTGGGGCAACGGGGCCTATGCGGGGGGCGAACTCGTCGCCAGTTACGTGGACCGGGATTACTTCGGGCTGGGCACTGAGAACATGGTGTCGCTTTTCCGGCACGAAGCGACCCACCTTGCGGCTTCCTCGGCGATGGATTGGGCATTCCAGGCACCGGGCTTTCTGGGCGAGGGGATTGCCGTCTACGTCGCGGGGGGGCACTACCAGGAGGAGCCGATACCGGAGCGGGCCGCCGCAATGGTTCAGCTTGGCTATTATGTGCCCATTGCGACGCTGGCGGAGCGCTTTGGCTCCATACAGCACGAACTGCGCTATTTGGAGTCGGCGGCGGTGGTGGCGTACATCGTGGAGAAGCATGGCTGGGAAGGGTTCGAGGCGTTCGTGGGCACCGAGTTGGAAGACGAGGGCGCGATGCCCCGCGACTGGCTGGACGAGGCTTTCGAGACGAACTTCGACCTCTCTCTGGAGGAGGCGGAGGCTGACTTCCTGGCGTGGCTGCAAGCACACGAGCCGGGCGAGCAGGTGGAGGATTTGCGGTTGACGGTCGCTCTGAGCAACACGCGCCGCCAGTATCAGAGAGAGTACGCGCCCTATCAGGCATTGTGGACGCTTGGCTCCATTACGGAGGTGGAGGCGGCGAACGTGGTGCGCGAGCCGCACGCGCCGGAGAATGTGGCGCTTGAGACGATGCTGGGTCAGGCGCAGGCGGCGCTCATTGACGGGGAGTACGAGGATACGGAGGCGATGATTGGGGCGGTGCAGGCGGTGCTGGACGATGGCGATTTCAGCCGTGAGCCAGTGGTCGATTACCTCGCTGTCGCGCAGGTGCTCGCGGAGCAGGGCTACGAGGCACACGAGATTGCCATTGAGGGTGAGCGGGCGGATGTAGAGGCCATACGAACGCAGCCGACGCTTGAGGCGCTAACGTTGCATAAGGTGGAGGGCACCTGGCAGGTGGTGGAGCAGTAAGATTATACCAGTTGGAATTGGCGGGCGGGACGAAGGTGGGAGTAGAACTCTCCTTATGACAAGTAGGGCTTACAAAAGCCGACATTGAAGGGCGATGATGTAAGCCTTTGTTGACATAAAGTTGTAGCATTAAGGGCTTACCCATCACGTTCTATGAAGTTATGACTTGGAGCACCGGAGCGGGCAGGATGCCCGCGCTCCCGGCTTGTTCCAAGTGCGTATCTGTACGAGCACATAAGGGTAGCCCATAGATTCAGCCAAGTCGTAGAGGACGTAGAGCGTGCTAACGCCTTAGCTTGGAGCCTTGCTGGGTGGATCCCTCACTTCGTTCAGGATGACAAGTAAGTAGCTAGAGGTACGAGTACACAAGGTTAGCGTACGAGTCCATGCAGGTGATGAAGCAAAGGCGAAGCGTGCTAACGCGCTGTTGTAGGAGTGTTGCTGGGTGGATCCCCTTAAGGTCGCTTCGCAGATTCACTTCGTTCAGGATGACATGTATGTGGCTAGCTGGTACGTGACGTTCCAGTGAGCACTATCATGGGCGTGCTAATCTCATGAAGCGTACAGGATTTAGTATGCTTTGTAGCGCTTCGGCCCGGCTGGTTCTGCGATTTCGACGTTCTGGGTCCAGACGCGGAACTGGGTGGGGTAGCCGCCGGAGAGGACGAGGGCGAAGGGGGTCTCCGGCATGCGGGCGTCTACGCGGTCAATGTGGAGCGTCTGCACGTCCAGGCTGGTGGTGAGGGTGCGCTGCAAGAAGAGGCCGAGTGGCTGCGCGAGGGTGCGTGCCGCCAAGATAGCAATGACCGTCGCCAGCAGAAGAGCGGGGAAGGCGAAGCTGCGGAAGGCCAGCAGCGTGACGAAGAAGGTGAGGACGGAGATGAGTTCGCCGCTCACAATCATCGTGCCGCCGCGCGGATGCAGGGCCAACTGCGTCTCGCCTCGCTTCAAGCGGGCCAGCCCTTCCTCGGCGGCGGCGAGGACGACGTTTGGCTGCGCGGGGCCATGAATGTGAAAGCCGTCCGCCTCGGCGAAGGCACCGGGGGGCAAGCGCCTGCCGTACTGTTGTTCCAGCACGTTCACGGTGGCATTCTCCAGGGCGTGGTTGCGGCGGCGGCGCTTGTCGAAGGCGACGGCGAGCATCTGGCCGGGCAGCGCGAGCAGGGTTTTGAAGCTGGTGAGTATGACCCCCAACGGCACGATGGCGAAGAGCGTCAGGGGAAGCAGCAGCAGTAGCGCGACTACAAAGAGAAACATGGGTGATGGTCCTTGGAAATACTTTGTGTCACGAAGTATACTCATCTGCCGTTGCAGACCAAATAGCGCGGCAAGCAAGATTCGTGTCCAGAGTTATGTGCGCAGGAGTTACGTGTACAGATACACAAGGTTAGCTACAGGTTAGCCCAAGCACCAAAGGAGGGGAAAACGTGCTAACGCCTCAAGGATGAACCTTGCTGGGTGGATCCCCTTAAGGTCGCTTCGCAGATTCACTTCGTTCAGGATGACAAGTAAGGAGCTAGACCTTACTTGATGTACCAGTGTGTGTTAACCTCGTGAAACAGTACACGTAACTCCTAGTACGAATGGAAATCTCGCGAGTTTCGGGTGCTCATCAAGGGGGTACAAAAAGAGGAGCCTCACGCGGGAGGCTCCTCTGGTGGCTGGAAGGGGTGTTTAGTTGGCGATGGCGTCGGGCGCGGGGCTGAAGCCATTGCGCTTCTCGCGGAGGAGGTAGGCGGTAAGCTGCCGTCCCTCGTCGTAGGTGGCCTGCTCCAGACTGTAGCCGACCTCTTGCTGGAACAGAGCGTTGACGCCCGCCTGAACGTCGGCGTCGGGGTACAATTCGCCGTACAACTCGAAAATCTTCTGGCGCTGGAAGGGGCTTACGGCGCGCTGCCCCCGTCGCGGTTCGGGCTGGGCGGGTTGAGCCTGCCCGTTACCGTTGACGGCGTGCGTTGCGGGAAAGGTGCGGCGTTGGCCGTTGCCGCGCCGCGCACCCTCCTCCGGTAGCTGCTCCGTCTCGCGGGCGCGGCTGACATCCTCGGCGCTGGCGAGGCCGCTGCCCGGAATGACGCCGTAGCCCATGCCCGACAGGGCGCGGCCAATGGCGCTCGTCTCGGCAATCTCCCACGGGTGCGCGACTTCCGCGCTGCTGCCGCCCGCCTTGCGCGAGGTGGCGATGCCGTGCCGCCGCCCGTAGAGTTCGGAGGTGACGGCGACGAGCAGCGTCAGTTGCTTCTCGTCATCCACCAGGATAACGGGGTCCTCGAAGTCGAGGCGCTTGCCCTGGCGGCGGTGATCCTCGTTCGCCATTGCTACCTTACCGTCTACACTCATGTAGGCGGTCTCTTTCTTTTCCCACTGCCCGTTCACCTTGCGCGGCTGTTCGAGCACGACGATGTAATCTACAAATTCCTCGTGGCCGACGGTGCCGACCTTCGGAGCTTGCTGGCATACCTGGATAAGCTCTTCGCGTGTCATTTTCGTCCTCTCTTCTGCACTAGCTCTGAACGAGTCATCTGAACGTAGTATAGCAGCCAGCCGCGACTGATTTTGCAATTGTGAGGGGCCATTTGGTGCATCTGGAAAGTGATAGACAACCTATTCTCCGTAGGCTATAATTCCCTCAGAATGGCGCGAGAGAATGGTTACTCTCGCCTTGAACTGGAACTGGTACCCGGATTGATAGTATGACTGACCATATCACCACAGAAGAGCAGAGACCCCCGATACGTAGAGGATTGCCTTGATTAAGCTGTCGCGGCGCGTGGGCATCCTCTATCACCCGCGCGTGGAGGCCGCGCAGCGTCTCGCGCAGGAGTTGGTCCGGGTGGTGGAGGCCCAGCGCTGCGAGGCGTGGGTTGAGTCCGCGTGGGCCCGCGAGGAGATTTTCGAGAACGCGGACGCCTGCGAGTTGCTGGTGGTTCTGGGAGGCGACGGCTCGATTCTGCGCGTGGCCCGCGCCTCGCTCGTCAGGAAGCAGAGGGGCGATGGCGGGCGCGCGACGCCACCCCTGCTGACGGTTGATTTCGGCAAGCTTGGCTTCCTGACGGAGCTAAAGCCGGAAGAGGCCGCGCAAGGGCTGCGGCAGGTGTTGGGCGGGGATTTCTGGCTGGAGGAGCGCAGGCTGCTCAAGGCGACGCTGGTGCGCGAGGGGGAGGTCATCGCCGAGCAGGAGGCGCTGAACGAGGTGGTGCTGGCGCGCGGCGATGGCCCGCACGCCATTCGCCTCACGCTCTCGATTGATGGTGCCGAGACGGCGCGCTACACGGCTGATGGGATGATTGTCGCTTCGCCCACCGGGTCCACCGCTTACGCGCTGGGCGCGGGTGGGTTGATTATGGGGCCGAGCGTGGACGGCCTGCTGGTAATCCCCGTCGCGCCGCACCTCGCGCTGGCGCGTGGTTTCGTCATTCCCTCTACCAGTCGGGTGACGCTGCAAGCCTCGACGTGGCGGAGCACCGTCGTTACTCTGGACGGCCAGACCAATTTCGAATACGGGGAGGGCGACCTGCTGCACGTCACGCGGAGCGACGCGGTGGCGCGCTTCGTCCGCATGGGGCCGGAGAATTATTTCTACGCGACCTTGCAGGAGAAGCTGCAAAAGGCGCAATGAGAGGCAGAGGAGGATGCGAAATGTCGCAGAGTGAAATCGAGAAGGTCAACATCGCCGAGAAGTTCAGCCTCTTTCAGGAGTATTGGAGCCCGCGCATCGCCGGGGAACTTAACGACTCCTACGTCAAGTTCGCCAAGCTGAAGGGCGAGTTCGTCTGGCACCACCACGACGAGGAAGACGAACTCTTTCTCGTCGTGAAGGGCCACCTGCTGATGCGGCTGCGGGAGCGTGACATCCGGGTTGAGGAGGGCGAGTTCATCATTATTCCAAGGGGTGTCGAGCACCAGCCCGTCGCCGAAGAAGAGGTCCACCTGCTGCTGCTGGAACCGAAGACGACGGTGAACACGGGCAACGTGCAGAACGAGCGCACCGTCGGCGAGCAGTGGCTGTAGCGATGGATGACAGGGGCGGATTGCTGAACTCGTCATTCCGTTCCGGACGGCGACGGTAACTACTAACGGGCCGTGTTGTGTAGCGCCCTGTGCTATAATTCAAAGCACGCAGGTACGGAGGGGAGCGATGATTAAAACTCTAGAAGGGCTATGGGACGGTACGACAATCCATCCCGACGAGCCGCTTGATGTGGAGCCTAACACGCGGGTGCGATTTACCCTTGAGACAGGAGCTTCTTTACCTGCCAAAGACCCGTCCGTCTCGTTCTTACGAGCGGCACGCTCATTGAAGTTAGAAGGTCCGCCTGATTGGGCAACCAATATTGAGGAGTATCTTGATAACGATGCTCTGGATAACCACGATGAATGAAGACGCTGGTTTGAAAGGGTAGAATCGAGTGGCAGCCGAGGTATTTCTGGACACGGCTTACGCAGTGGCTTTATCCGTTGAAGCAGATGATTTGCACATCCAAGCGCTGAATCTGGCCGACCAGCTAGAAGCAGACGGGACAAGGTTGGTAACCACGCGAGCAGTGCTATTGGAGATAGGGAATGCGCTATCAAAGCGCTACTATCGTGGAGTTGCTGCAAGTTTACTGTTGTTGCTTGAGGCAGACCCGAATGTCGAAATTCTTCCACTATCTGAGGAGCTTTACGCCAGAGCGCTTCAGCTTTACAACACGCGGTCAGATAAGGAGTGGGGACTTGTTGATTGTGTGTCCTTTATCGTCATGCTGGATCGTGGCATTCAAGATGCACTCACGAGTGATAAGCACTTCCTGCAAGCTGGCTTCCGGGCGTTGCTACGCGATGGCTCCTAATATCCTGGTTGTGCGAGAGATTTGATGAACACAGAAACTCCTGTTCCTATTACACCCACCCCGCCTGCTGAAATGCTGGTCCGGGGAATCGCGGCGGCGCACGCGGGCGACGACGCCGAGGCAATACGCCTGCTGCGCCGCGTCACCGAGCTGGAACCCGGCAACGTCGAGGCGTGGGTCTGGCGGGCTAGCGTAGCCGAGAACCCTGCCGACAAGAAAGCCTTTCTCGAAGAGGCGCTGGCGCTCGACCCCGATAATCTCGAAGCAAAGCTGGCGCTGGAGCGTATCACGGAACTTGAGGGCGAACTGGCGGAGCGCGTCAACGAGGAGGAGACGCTTTACTGCACGACCCACCCTGACCGCGAGACGATGCTGCGCTGCAATCGCTGTGGCCGCCCGATGTGTACCGATTGCGCCGTGCGCCACCCCGTCGGCCTGCGCTGCCGGGAGTGCGTGCGTGAGTTGCGTTCGCCCATCTACCAGTTGAGCGGTGGTGAGACGACTAAAGGGTTTCTCGCGGCAACGCTCGTCTCCACCATGATCGGTGCGCTGGTCATCCTCTTCGGCGGGATGATATGGTTCTTCTTTTGGCTCTTCATCGGCGGCGCGATTGGCCGCGCGATTGCCGAGGTCGTGCAGCGCGTCGTGCCCCGCAAGCGCGGCAAAGGTTTGCAGGCGGCAGTTGGGGGCGGCATCTTCCTGGGCCTGCTGCTTGCTGGGGCGGTGATAGGCTTCATGGGAGGCGGGCTGCCCGGCGCGATGAGCATCGCGATAGCGGGCCTGTTTCAGTTCCACTCGCTGCTCTACCTGGGCACTGCCATTACCGCCGCTGTCGCGTCGCTTCGGTAAGCTGCTTCTGGATTTTACAACCCCAACCTGAAGGTTGTTCTTGTGCTGCTCGAACTCACCATTCACGACTTCGCCATCATAGAGAAAGTACAACTGCGCTTTGAGTCCGGCTTCAATGTCATGACGGGCGAGACGGGCGCGGGCAAGTCCATCATCATTGACGCCGTGAGCCTGCTGCTCGGCGGCAGGGCACAGAGCGAGTTCGTGCGCCAGGGCACAGACCGCGCCCGCGTCGAGGGGCTTTTCGCGCTGGATGATGGGCACTTCGCCCAGATTCAGCCGCTGCTGGAAGAGAACGGCCTGTGGGACGACGAGGAGCCGGGCGACGGGACGCTTATCCTCTCACGCGAGATTAACGCCACGGGGCGCAACCTGTGCCGTGTCAATGGGCGGGCCGTGCCGCTCGCCGTGCTGAAGAGCATCGCCGCGCCGCTGATTGACATTCACGGGCAGAGCGAGCACCTGTCGCTCATGAACCCGCGCAAGCACGTTGACCTCCTTGACCGCTTCGCGGGAACCCTCGCCCTGCGGGGCCGCTTCGCCGAGCAGGTCTCCGGCCTGCGCCGCGTGCGCGAGCAGATGAACCGCCTCACGGGAAGCCAGCGCGACCTCGCCTACCGCCAGGACCGTTTGCAATACATCGTGGACGAGATTTCCGCCGCCGACCTCGCGCCCGACGAGGAAGAGACGCTGAACCGCGACCGCCGCCTGCTCTCCAACTCCGAAAAGCTCTCCCAACTGGCGGACGAGGCATACGTGCTGCTGTCCGAAGGGTTGAGCGACGAGGCTCCCTCCGCGCTGGCGCAGGTGGCGCAGGTCGTGCGGGCTATCGCGGGGTTGGCGAAGCTGGATGAATCAATGGGTGAGACGCAGGTTGTGGCGGAGGAGGCGTACTCACTCCTCGACGACCTCGCGCGGACGCTGAGCCGCTACCGGGAGATGGTAGAGTACGACCCTAATCGGCTGGAAGAGATTGAGCGCCGCCTGACCCTCATTTTCAACCTCAAGCGGAAGTATGGCGAGACGATCCCTGAGATTCTTGCCGAGCTTGAACGCGCCCAGCAGGAGTTGGACGAAATCGCGGGGGCGGAGGAGCGGTTGGCCCAACTGGCCGAGGAGGAGGAGCGCCTGCTGGTGCAGATTGGGCGGCTGGGCAGCGAGCTATCCGCCAGGCGGCGCGAGGCGGGGGAGCGGATGGCCCGCGTCGTCGAGCGCGAACTGGGCGACCTTCGGATGGAGCGCGCCCACTTTGACGTGCAGATTGCCTGGGAGGTGGACGAGGGCGGCGCGCCCGTTCCTGACGCTTTCGGGAACGATGCCGATGCCCGCTACAGCTTCGACAACACGGGGTTGGACCGTGTGGAATTCCTGCTCGCGGCCAATCCCGGCGAGGGGCTGAAGCCACTGGCGCGCGTGGCTTCCGGCGGCGAGGCGTCGCGCATCATGCTCGCCATCAAGACGGCGCTCGGCATGGCCGACGACACCCCGACGCTCATCTTCGATGAGATTGATACGGGGGTGGGCGGGCGCGTGGGTAACGTTGTGGGGAGCAAGTTGCACGGGCTGGCGACCAATCGGCAGGTGCTCTGCATCACGCACCTGCCGCAGATTGCCGCCTTTGGAGACCAGCACTTCCACATCCGCAAGGATGTGACGGGCGACCGTACGACCACGCGCGTGACCGTGATGGACGAGCCGAGCCGCGTCGCCGAACTCGCGCAGATGATTGGCGGCGGCGATGCGGCGCAGACGGCGGCGGAGGCGCTACGCGAGCGCGTGCGGCAGGGCAACCTCACCGGGCTAGAGGCGTAGCAACTGCACAGTTATCGCAGGCATTATGCAGGCAGGGGTAAGTAGTGAGTGTGATGTCAGAAGCGAATGAGATAGAACCAGTCATCATTGAAGGGATCACTGCCATCTTAGTTAGTGGCTTTAAGTCTCTGGCTTCAAATTATCGTATTCCTATCCGTCCTCTGACAATTTTTGCGGGAGCAAATAGCTCTGGCAAATCAAGCGTTATGCAAGCGCTTCTTCTACTTAAGCAAACATTGGAAGCAACATACGACCCCGGCCCGCTCTTAATTGATGGTCCAAATGCTCGTTTTTCTTCTGCCGCGCAGTTCCAACCAAATTTCTCCCTAGGCGCTAACATAAAGGACTTTAGAATTGGGCTCGAAGTTAGCAACAGGCTGTCGTTTGCAAGTATTTTTCGCAAACCATCCAGAGCCGAGATCAGATTGATCGAAACACGATATTCTGATGGTGTAGAAGATGTAGTACTCCATCCTAGAATGTCATCGCAGGCAATCTTATCTGCGTTACCAGCAGCTTCTGCACAGTTACACAGGACATTCTATGCTCGATGGCGCACGCAAGTTAAATGGAAAATAGATAAGAAACGTTGCTTCCTGTACGCAGGACTGGTTTTTAGAGGTGATATCTCAGGTATTCTGAGCGTGTATCCAGAGAAAGACCCTTTTGACTGGCATCTTCTCAAGCTAATCCATGTGCCTGGCTTAAGAGGTAATCCCGAGAGAAGATAC
>DASVVH010000260.1:0-5356 GCA_036386615.1 Ardenticatenaceae bacterium | reverse complement strand
AGCGACCCGTTCAAAAAGATATTCTCCCGGCCCGTCAGTTCCGGGTGCATCCCCGAACCAAGCTCCAGCAGCGCCGAGACTCGGCCATTCACCACGACTCGCCCGTCCGTAGGCTGGAGGATGCCCGCCATCATCTTGAGCGCCGTACTCTTGCCGGAGCCATTCGTCCCAATCAGCCCTACCGTCGTCCCCTCCTCAATCTCGAAGGAGACGCCGGATAGTGCCCAAAAATCTTCCCGGTTCGAGAAGCGACGGCGCGGGTTCAGAACCCGAATCATCAACTCCTGTAGCGACTGGGGGCGGTCGTGAAAGAGCGTGAATCGCTTGGACACGTTTTCAAATCGAATAGCTGTCATCCCCGCCCCTGACCTGTTTCCGCCATCAACCGTATCCGTTCCTCACATGGAGCGAGAGCTCCCGAATAGGATACCATACTCGCAACCCGGAAGCCCCGCCCACAACACAAGCGGGGATTATATCGAAAGCACCCGTTTTGACAAAGGTAACAGGCACCGGAGCCAGGGCTGTGTCAAAGTGGGATAGGCGAAGGAGGAGAGGGGCAAGAAAGGGGCCGCACGGGAGAGAGGCCAGTATAGGCCAGTAACGGCCAGTACTGGCGAGCGATAAGAGACCAGTATAGTGGTAAGTAGCTGCTTCGTACCTATGAGGTACATTACAAGCCTTGTAACTTTGGCACAGCCCTGGCAGCAGAGTAGAAATCCGCCGTCATGTGGGGCTAACTGTGACCATCACGCGATGCCACGCGTTGTTGGCGTAGCCCTTGAAGTTCCAGAGTGGGGCCACCTGCTCCGGCTGCGTGTTGGCTGAGGAATCCCACGCGCGGGCAAGCACCTGCGTCTCTCCGGCGGGAAGCATCACCGTCGCCTCCCAGAAGCGCCACGCGCCCGGCAGCGCGTCGCCCGCCAACTCCGCCACCTGCCACGTTTCCCCACCATCCAGCGAGAGGTCCACGCGCTCGACGGTTCGATTTCCCCCGGTAATCGCGTATCCCTGCACGCGAACTGGCCCGGCAGGCACAGGCTCGCCCTCTCGCGGGTGGCAGATGACCGCGTTCACGGGCAACTCGCCAAGCATCAGCCCGCGCTCCCAATCCACCGTCTCCTGCGTGACGTGCGGCGGGAAGAGTTTGTAGGCGTGGGCCTGATAGTAGTTGGAGGACGGCTTTCGCTGCACCGTAATCTCCGAGAGCCACTTGACGCTCCGCGCCCCGATATAGCCGGGCACAACGGCCCGGAGCGGGTAACCGTGCGCGGGACTGAGGGGTGCGCCATTCATCTCGTAGGCCAGCAGCACCTCCGCCTCCAACGCTTTCCGCAGGGGAATGGAGCCGCCGAAGCCAAAGCGCTCTCCATGTTTCTCCACCTCGTCCAGCCCCAGAAAGGCGACGTGCCGTCCCTCCTCGGCGATGCCCGCCGCCAGCAGCAGGTCACGCAGGGCGACGCCCGCCCACTCCGCGTTGCTGACCGCCGCCAATCCCCACGACACCTCCCCCGGAATTGGCGCGACCTCCATCAGTTCCTGCCTCCGGTTCCCCGCGCACTGGAGCGTCACGAGTTGCGTCCGGCGGGGGAACTGCTCCCGAATCTCCTCCAGCGACAGGCTCAACGCCCGCTCCACCAACCCGCCAATCGAGAGCCGGTATTGCGAAGGGTCAACGGCGGGGAAGGGCGCGTGGTTTCGGGCGAAGAAAAGCTCAGTCGGCGTCACGAAGTTCTCGCGCAACAAGTCCAGAGGCGGCTCGGCGTTGAACGGCTCCTCCTGCCACACCAACAGCCCCTCGTGCTTTCCATCAACACTCATATTGGCTCCCTCCCCCTTCATTTTGCATTTTTATAGGAGTTACGTGTACGGATACACAAGATTAGCGTACAAGGTTCATGCAGGTGATGAAGCGAGGGAGCAGCGTGCCCACGCCCAATGAGGTGGGTGTTGCTGGGTGGATCCTTCACTTCGTTCAGGATGACATGGCTGTAGCTAGACCTTACTTGATGTACCAGTGTCTGTTAACCTCGTGGAACAATACAGTTACGCAGTTGAGGGCCGAGGTAACGACCAATGCCGGAAGACCGCCCACGACTACCAGTTAAAAGGGAGCGCTCTACAGCATCAGCGACGCGGAGCAACGGAGCGGGCAAGATGCCCGCGCTCCCGGCTTGCTCCAAGTACGTAATTCCTTTTCAACACTCATATCGGCTCCCTTACCTTTGTCGTTCATTTTGCATTTTGCATTTTGCATTTTTAATTCTCCCCCTACCACTCGACGACGGGCGGCAGGTGTTGCGCCTGCTCTATCCAGGACTGCACCCACGCCAGAGGTGGGGCCGCCACGTCGCCGCGCTCGGCGGCGGCAGCGCGTAGGCGGTCATAGAGGGGGCGCGGCTCTTCCAGCGCGAGCGCGGCGCTGCTCGTCACTCCGGCAATGTCCAGCAGCGCCACCTCGCTCGGCCCCGCCCCGTGCAGACGCAGCAGGTCGGCCTCGCGCCCCCACCGCTTGAGGCGCGTTCGGCCCAGCCCCGTCCCCTCCACGCGCTCGCGTGCCTCCGGGCTGGCCGCAGCCGCCAGCAGGTCGCTCACTGTCTGGATGCCCCCGTCGCGCAGCTTCTGGGCAAACGCCTCGCCCACCCCGTACAGCGCGGAGATGGGCGTGAAAGCACCCAGGTCGCCCCCCACCGAAGCCGGGCGGCGAGCCAGTGCCGCCACCTCCGCGCGCAGCACATCCAACTCCTCACGCAATTCCGCGCCCGCCATCAGCGAGAACTCCTCCCTCACATTGGCGATGGCCCCCTGCCAGCCGCCTCCGTCGCGCTGGCTCCCCGCCCGCTCCGCCGTCTCCGCGACCTCGGTACGCAACTCCTCGATTTCAAGCCCCTGCAAGCCCAGACGATTCTGAAGCTCGTCCAGCAGGGACTGAATCTTCGTGAACTCGACGGTGACAGCCGATTCGAGGCGCTGAAGGCTCTGGCGTGGCTCGTCCCCGGCAGGCGCGGCGAGGCGCACGGGCAGCCCATCGAAGCGCAGCCGCCCGCTACGGTCCGGCATGGTCTCGCCCGTGTGGCGGTGGGCCAGTGGCGGCGCGCGCCGCGCGATGGAGCCGTCAATCAGCCATCCCGCCGGGCCGCGCTGGAGCCGCGCCAGCGCGATAGTCTCATCGTCACGCGGCACGTTGGGCAGCCACACAAGTTCCACGCTGTCCCGCTCACGGAGGGGTCGGCCCGCCACGTCCTCCTCCTCGACCAGCAGGTGATGGCGCAGACAGAGCCACAACGGCCCCGCCTCGCTCGGCGGCGGCACCGCGAGGGCGCTCTCCAACGCCACAGGCTGCCCCACGCCGTTCCACGCCAGGCCGGGGGAGATTTGGAGCAGGCCCGTTTCCTCCTGCCGCACGTCGAAGCCGTAGAAGATGAACCCCGTGCCCAGAGCGAGGCGAAGCTGACGCAGGGCCTCCATCACCGTGTCGTGGAAGTGGGCGAGAAAGCGCGGTTCTACCTGCTGGCCGGGGCGAAAGAGGGTGCGTGCCATTGGACCTTTTGCTGGGGACGGGGGCTTTTCCTCCGCCAAGCATACCAGAGCGAACCCGATTAGGCGACTTGCGAGCACAGGAGAATGGAGCAGCAGGCGAGGCAGGCAAGCGTGCCCGCAAAATGGTACGGGAAAGACGCGGCGATAACGGTCTGTTAACGCTTCATAAACGCCTCGCCCGCTACAGTGCGGCGCATGAGAAGGCAAGCAAACCATTGTGACGCGCCCCTCGCCGCCTTCTCCCAACCCTGCGGGCGCGCCTCGTTGTCAAGGAGAAAAGATGACACGGAAAATCTTGCAGTTTGTTGGAATGTTGGCTCTGGCCCTGCTGCTCGGCTCGCTGCTCGCGGCGACGCCCACCCACGCCGCCGGAGTGGTCGGCAACGGCACGCCCGCCAGTTGTACGGAAGCGGCGTTCGAGGCCGCGCTAGCAGGCGGCGGCACCGTCACCTTCAACTGCGGCCCCAACCCGCACACCATCAACATCACGAGCCGGAAAACCATCGGGAGCGAGACGACCATTGACGGCAATAGCCGCATCACCCTGAACGGCGGCGGCAACTCGGCCATTCTATCGCTTCAAGCCGAGCAGACCATGACGCTGCGGGGCCTCACCATCCGTGAGTCCACCGCCGACGACACCGGGGCCGTCTACGTCGGCTTCCGAGCCACTCTGAACGTGAGCAACACCATCTTCGAGGAGAACGGCAAGATTGCCATCTACAACGGGGGCGGCACTGTTACCATCGCCAACAGCATCTTCCGCGATAACTCAACCGCCTTCGGCATCGGTGCCGCGATTGACAACGAGAACGAGGGCACCGTCACCGTCAGCGACTCCATCTTTGAGGGGAACCGGGCGGGCAACGGCGGCGGCGCGATTTCCAGCGGCGCGGGCGGCACCCTCACCGTCACCAACAGCCGCTTTGATGGCAACACGAGCAGTGGGCGCGGCGGAGCCATTGACAGCAGCGAGAAGCTGACCGTGACGCGAAGCACCTTCACGAACAATGAGGCCCTTTCGGGCGGTGCCATCTACAGCGCAGGGAACTCTACGATTAGCTACAGCACCATCCGGGGCAACCGCTCCACCACGAACTTCGGCGGCGGCATCGTCCACTTCAACCAGGCTCAGGGTGTCCACGCCATTCGCATCGAGCAGAGCACCATCAGCGGCAACACCTCCCAGCAGGGCGGCGGCGGTATCTTCTTCTCCGCGCCTGAGGGCACCCTACATCTCGTGAACTCCACCATCGAGGGCAACGCCGCCACCACCGTCGGCGGCGGCGGCCTGGGTGTCCGGTTCGGCACCGTCATTGTCACCAACGCCACCATCACCAATAATTCCTCTGCGGACAATGACGCCGCGAACATCCACAACGCCGACGAGGGCCAGACCACCGCCGCCGTCACCCTGCGGAACACCATTGTGGCCGAGGGCGGCTGCATAGGCCCCATCAACGCGGGTTCCAGCAACATCAACTTCAACGCCCCGAACTGCGTTGCCGCCGCCCCCGTAGACCCCCAACTTGGCGATTTGGAGGACAACGGCGGCTGGTCGCACACCCGCGCCATCGCCGAGGATAGCCCGGCGCGGGACGCGGGCAACAACAGCTTCTGCCCTGATTTCGATCAGCGCGGCGTCATCCGCCCGCAGAACGGCACCTGCGATATCGGCGCGTTCGAGTGGGGCGCGAAGCCAGTGCTAGCGGCCATCGCCCCCACCGAGGTCGCGGCGGGTGGCCCCGCCTTCAACCTCACCGTCACCGGAACCAACTTCATTCCGGGGCCGAAGGGCACCCGCGTTCTCTGGAAC
>DASVVH010000259.1:0-10366 GCA_036386615.1 Ardenticatenaceae bacterium | reverse complement strand
CCTAGCAGACACCTGTCCTTGTGCTGGCCTTTTATGCTCGCCAGTACTGGCCGATGCTGGCCGATACTGGCCGCAGTCCCGCCTGGCCCGCTCCGCGCCCCCCTTTCCCCTCCTGCTCCCCGACTTTGACACAGCCCTGTTAAAAGGCTTTCGGTCTATTGACAGTAGCAGAGAAGGACGATACCCTATGAGAACACGCGAACGGGCACAGTACACCTTGACATAAACGCCACCGCCTCGCTGTTCGCTCTCGCCCTATACTGGTGCGGCAGCCTCGCCCCCTCTATCTTCCCCTGCCATCCTGTAGCATGCATCCATTTTGATGCATGCTGAACCTCTGTTGTCCGGTTGAGGATTGACCTTCATCATCCCCATCCTCGTCACGTCATTATCAGGAACCGGATATGGCTCCGTCTTCCCCCGCCGGGCCATACACCTGTAAAGGAGGCGCGCATAACAGAGAGGGACATACAAGCCGCAAACCCTCGTTGGCCGTACCAACGTGAACCCGATACCGTGTGACCAACCATCCATCCGTTTCCCAGCATATAGGAGCGAGCAATGACCGATCAACAGCAAACTGGCGTTCCCCTCGTTATCACCACCTCCTCTCGAATGATTCCGTACAGTCCCAATATGGGCGGTGCCCAGCTACCGAGCATCACGTTGGGGGGGAAAGCCCTCACGCCCTCACAAACTCAGACCTGGCCGACTGGCTTTCAGATGGTGCTGCTCGACGTCAGGGGTAGTGTCAGTCCTGACGATGTGCGTCTCAATAAATACTACTATCTCGCCGCAGGCGACGGTGGTTCGTGGATGCAGACCTACGTATGGACTTACCAGCGAATGCTTCACGACATCCTCGTCTCAGGCGACCCGGACAATTACCTTCTCATACTCGCCAGCTATGGTCTGGATAACAACATGGGCCCGATAGATGTCTTCCTCCGTATGCTCTTTTCAGCGGGCGCTGGCACCACCCTACAGAACTGGCTGACGCACAGCAACCCCGGCAGCCAGGCGGGTGGTGGGACATGGGTCGCCTTTCCCGCCAACTACATCTTCGTAGGATATTCCCCCTCCTATTACGGACTGGCGAAAGGTGAACTACACGAGACTGGCGACTACCAGCACCCTGTAAGCAGCACCCTCAGTGTCACCCTCTGACGAGAGTTGACGTTAAACCAGGGAATCTCATCGGTACCAGCAGGCATACGGCCTGGAGTATGCCTGCTGGTACCGCTACACGCGTTCTGTTCGTGAAAAACCTGGAGGCGAGGCGCTGCCCGGCATTCTTTTATATTGCCGCTTGTACCTTATACGAGGAGGCGAGCATGACATAAGCGACTGATACGTCGCAGACCATCAGTGAACGTACCAACGTGAACCCGATACCGTATGACCACCTATCCATCTATTTCTACGCATATACAGGAGCGAGCAATGACCGATCAACAGCAAACTGGCGTTCCCCTCGTTATCACCACCTCCTCTCGAATGATTCAGTACAGCCCCAATATGGGCGGTGCCCAGCTACCGAGCATCACGTTAGGCGGGCAAGCGCTCACGCCCTCGCAAACCACCACCTGGCCGACGGGCTACCAAATGGTGCTGCTGGACGTTGAGGGCATTGTCGGCCCTGAGGACGTGCGTCTCAATAAGTATTATCTGCTCCCTTCAGACCCCAATGGGGGCAACTCATGGTGGCAAACCTACGTCTGGGTTTATCAGCAGATGCTTCACGATATCCTCGTCTCAGGAAACACGGACAACTACCTTCTCATCCTCGCCAGCTTTGGTCTGGATAACAACATGGCCCCAACGGATGCCTTCCTCAACATGCTCTTCGGAGCTGGCGCTGGTAAGACCACGCAGTATTGGTTGACTCACTGCGACATCGGCAGCCAGGCGGGTAATGCGACCTCGTGGGTCAGTCAGCCCGCCAACTACATCTTCGTTGGATATGCGCCCTCCTACTTTGGGATGGCTAGAGGTGAGCTACACGAGACCGGCGACTACAATACCCCTGTAAACAGCACCCTCAGCATCACTCTCTAAAGAGATAGAGCGCTGTCTGATTGAGCCCCGTCAGGAAATCATCATGCCCCCGGCCTCTTTTCCTTCCCCTCTATCCTCGGACAGGGCCAGAGTGCTCGTGCTCGGTCAGGCAGCGCATAACACCGGCTTCGCCCGCGTCCTCTCCTCCATTCTGGACCGCCTCAAAGAAGACCTTGACATCGTCCACTTCGGCCTGAACCACCGAGGCGAGGCGCAGGAGCGTGGCTGGCGGCTTCTGCCCAACAATCTCCTCGGCGACCCTCTGGGCCGCGAGCAACTCGGCTCGCTCCTCGAACAATATCGCCCCCATCTGCTCTTCATCTGCCACGACTACTGGCTTTTTGGGATACATGCCGCGACGATTGAGGAATATGAGCGCGAGCACCGCGAGCGCCTCAGGAGCGTGCTCTACTGCCCCGTCGAGTTCCCTTTCGCGTACCCCAGCGAGTTGTCCCCCCTCCGGGCAGTCACTCAAATCGTGGCCTACACCCGCTACGGGCACGATGAACTCCTCGCCGCGTTCCAGAAAGAGGGCGGCACTGGCCCGGAGCAGCCAATAAAAATCGTTCCGCATGGGCTGGACATCACTCAGTTCCGTCCACTCCTCGGCCCTGATAGGCTCCGGGAATCTCGGCTGGCCGCGAGGCGCATCCTCTTCCCGGATCGCCCTGAACTTGAGAACGTCTTTATTATCCTGAACGCCAATCGCAACGTCCAGCGCAAGCGCGTAGACCTCACACTGGAGGCGTTCGCCATCTTCGCCCAGGAGCACCCCGACGCCTATCTCTACCTGCACATGGGGATGAAGGACGCGGGCCTCGACATCATGCGCTACCTGGAGCGCCCCTCAGTTGCAGCCGTGAAGGATAGGCTCCTGCTCACCACCACCGAACTCGAAAAGCCGGAGGTCACTGATGAGTGTCTAAATCTTATCTACAACGCCTGCGATGTCGGTCTCAATACAGCTACAGGGGAAGGATGGGGCATGGTCGGTTTCGAGCACGCGGCGACGGGGGCCGCGCAAATCGTCCCCGATGTGGGTGCCTGTACCGAGTTATGGGCAGAAGCGGGAATTCTGGTGCCAACGATAGACACCCTTATCTCGCCAACCGAGGTTGCGCTTGCTCTGGCGCGGCTCTATAGCGACCGCGAATGGCTCAACCTCGCCTCGGCGCGAGCCTTCGCCCGCGCCCGCTCCCCCGAACTCGATTGGGACCGCATCGCCCGCCAGTGGCACCGGATATGGCTGGAGGTGTTGGAGCGAGATTGAGCCTCTATCTCAGAACTGGTAAGTCTCCCTGCGCTGTGAGATGGTGGACTCGATGCCGTGCTTGTCGCGCAAATCGTTCTGCACGGCGATAGGCCCCTCCTCCTCGCCGTGAACCAGCAGCACCTTCGGCTTCCCCGCCGCCGTCACCCAGCGTAGAATGCCGCCGTGGTCCGCGTGGGCGCTGAACCCATCAATCTCTACAATCTTCGCCCGCACCGCCCGCTCCTCGCCGTCAATCACCACAGTCTCGGCTCCCTCCACCAACTGCCGCCCCAGCGTTCCCTCCGCCTGGAAGCCCACGAAGGCAATCGCGCTTTCGGGCCGTTCCAGATTCTCCTTGATGTGGCTCACGATGCGCCCGCCGTTCGCCATGCCACTCCCCGCGAGCACGACAGCCCCCCGGCTCTCGCGTTGGATCTCCCGCGACTCCTGCGAGGAGATGGTGAAATGCACGTCCTCCCACCGGAAGGGGCTTTGCCCCCGCTTGATGTAATCCTTCACCGTGTCGCTTAACTGCTCCGGGTAGCGCCCGTAAAGCTGCGTGAAGCGGATGCCCAGCGGCGAATCGAGAAAGACCTTGGTTCCTCGCGGCAGGCGGCGCTTGTCGTAGGCAATCCTAAGCTGGTGCAGCACGTCCTGCGTGCGTTCCAGCGCGAACGAGGGGATGAGCAAGTTCCCTCCCTGCCGCGTCGTCTCGTGAATCAGCGTAACCATCTGGTCCACTGCCTCGCTCATCGGCGCGTGGTACTTGCCGCCATACGTTGACTCAACCATCAGCACATCCGCCCGCCCCGGCAGGTTAGGGTCCGGCACGACGTGCGCTCCCCAATGCCCCAGGTCGCCCCCGGCGGTGAATCGCTCGTGCCGCCCCGTGAACTCGATGAAAGCCGATCCCAGGATGTGCCCCGCGTGCCCGAAACAGACAGTTACTCCCTTAATCAGGAACGGCTCGTCCATCCGCACCACGCGAATCAGGTCCAGCGTTTCCAGCACGTCCTGCTCGGTGTATAGGGGCGGCGGTACGGGCGCGTCGCCCTCGGTGCGCCCGCGCTGGCGACGGTAGTCCTCCGCCTGCACCCGCGCGCTATCAATCAGAATCAGCCGCACCACGTCGCGCGTAGCTGCCGTCATGTAGATAGGCCCCTGGTAGCGCTGCTGGACGAGCAGCGGCAAGCGCCCGCAGTGGTCAAGGTGCCCATGCGTGACGAGCACAGCGTCCAACTCGCGCGGGTCGAACTCCAGTGGTCCCGCGTTCATCTCCTGCAAAGCGGGGTCGCCCTGGAACATCCCCAGGTCTACCAGTACCCGCACCCCGTCTATCTCAATATAGTGCGCCGAGCCAGTCACCGTTCCTGCCGCGCCATACGACGTTATACTCAGAGACATTCTCTACCCTCCTATCGGGGTTTGCTTCTGTTTGGAACCTTTCCCGAAGTCCAGCAAGGATGATGCCCCAATTAATTTTCGTATAGTCATTTTAACTCCCACTTCATCATAACCCTAAATCTCCCCTACCAGAACACCAATTCCTCAGGAAATTGGCACTTGAGGTCTTTTATATAGTAGAAACACACGCCTTCCTAGCGCCACCAACCTATCCAACCCGTCCCTTGGATTCTCAGGAGGACAAATGTCCCTCTTTGTGGCCGTTCTCTGTGTCCTTTGTGTCTTTGTGGTGAAAAATCCGTTATCCACAACCATCCTGCATCGAACCTGTATAGCATATAGCAGCGGCTCGAATGTCAACCACACCATACTTCAATCATGCACGCTACAGCCGCGATGTAAGGCACCTATATGGGGCATTTTCGACCCTCCACGCCCCCTCCATCTCTGTTGGTCGCTGCCCTCAACATGACATGCATATTTTCGATGTCAATAAATGTACATATGTTTATGGTCAACCTCCATCCTCGGCCCTCCGGCACCCCCTTCATCCTTCCAACTGGCGCTCTAATTGCTCTAGGCGCTCCACCATCCCGAAACGGAAAGAACATAGAACAATGAAACCCAACCACAAAGTGCTTGCCCTCATCCTCGCCGGAGGCAAGGGCAGTCGTCTAGGCATTCTCACCAGCAAACGCTCCAAGCCTGCCGTTCCGTTCGCTGGCGTCTACCGGCTGATAGACATCTCCCTCAGCAACATCCTTCACAGCGGCCTCACCAACGTCTGGATTATCGAGCAGTACCATCCCCACCTGCTCAACGAGCACCTCGCCAATGGCCGCCCTTGGGACCTGGACCGCACGCACGGCGGCCTCCGCATCCTCCCACCCTATGAAGGCACCTCCGACAAAGAAGGCTTCGCACAGGGCAACGCCGACGCTATATACCAACACCTCAGCTTCATCCGCCAGTTCGGCCCCGAACTCATCCTCGTCCTCAGCGCCGACCACATCTATCTCTTCGACTTTGGCAAACTCATCGCCCGACACGAGGAGACGGGCGCAGACCTTACAATGGTCACGACCGAAGTACCGCAGGAGGAAGCCAGCCGCTTCGGCGTCGTCCAGACCAACGACGAGGGGCGCGTCACCCGCTTCGATTACAAACCGGACGAGCCACAAGGCAACCTCGTCACCGCCGAAATCTTCCTATACAACGCCGATGTGCTCCTGAACACACTTCAACAACTCGCGGACGAGGGCGACGGAAAACTCAAGGACTACGGTCACGAACTACTGCCCCGCCTAGTCGAGCAGGGCAACGCCTATGAGTACCGCCACGAGGGCTATTGGCGAGACGCGGGCACCATCGAGAGCTACTGGCAGCTTCACATGGACCTCCTCGCCGACGAGCCGGAACTAGACCTCGACAGCCCCAACTGGCCCATCTTCACCCGTGATCCACAGCGCCTGCCCGCCCATATCTTCCGTACTGGCAGTATCGAGAACAGCCTTATCTCCTCCGGTTGCATCGTCAAGGGCCACGTCTCGCGTTCCGTCCTCAGCCCCGGCGTCATCGTCGAAGAAGGCGCAGTCATCCGTGACTCCATCATCCTCCACGACGCGCGGATCGAGACCAACGCCCGCGTAGAAGCCGCCATCGTAGACGAGAACACGGTCATAGGCAGGGGCGCAACAGTAGGGGAACAAGGTGAGGGTAAGGACAGCCCAACCCTCACTCTCGTCGGCAAGAACGTGAGAGTTGCACCCGGAGACACCATAAAGGCAGGCACCGAGTTGGAGCCGGATTCCGAGGAATAATAGTAGCGAGGTGCTACCACACCTCCTGCCGGACAGGGATGCCCCCTTCCTCGCTAATCAGGTGGAGCAAATCGTCCGCCAGTTCTTCGAGGATATTGGGTAAGGCCGGGTCATCGGCAGCCATTCGCGCACTCGCCACCCAGCGCTCCTCAAACTGTGAAGGGCAGAGCAGGCAGCGCTGGCTATGGGTGAGCAACCGCTTCTCGCCGGGATGGTAGCAGCGGTTGAGCGTGAAGAGTAGATTGAAGAAGATACCCTGAAAGGTGGCTCGCTTCTGCTGGACGGAGAGTAGATCCTGACGGCGCTGTGCGCGGCGCACCTGATTGATGGTGACGTGCAGGAGGGGAGAGCGGCGCTCCAGCACTGCTTGAAAGGTGGCCTCTGGAAAGCCGCCGTTCAAGCGCTCGCGCATCTCTTGCAACGCGCCAGTCGGGTCGTAAAGTGGTTGCCCCTGCGCCACCGAGTACAGCAACGCGGTCGTAAAGCTCTCACCGTCCAGCCCCTCACCGTAGGCGTGCGCCACCCCCGTCTGAACCTCGTCTAGGCGAAAGTAGATAAGCTCGATGGGCGTGCCGCCTATAGAAAGGTGATCCTCCAGCCCCCAGCTCTGAATCGCCACGCGCAGGCTCCCAACGTCGGCCAAGGGCGAAAGGGCAATCGCGCGCTCGTCCGCTGACACTAGCGAGGGAAGCCACCAGACGTGCAGGTCGAGGTCCGAGTCGTCATCCGCGAGACCCGCCTGGGTGGAACCACCGAGGGAAATTGCCTCTACACCCCTCAACGGGGTGAGCGCGACGAGCAGGCGGGCAAGGGTTGGCTCATGCGCGTCAAGTGCAGTCATAACATGTGAGTTTCCTTACTTGAATCTAGCCGAGGAGAAGATGACAGGTGGCTCGATGAGCCGCACAGGGGCATACTGGTCACCCCACGCGTGAGGCAGTGACGGACCTCCGCCTTGAGTTAATCAATGATATGGAGATCCGCCCCGTTACCCCTCAGAATTGTTCGCGCGCTGTTACATAGTGACCACTTGGGCTTCCTGCGCTTTCTCGAAGACGAAGCGGCCATCACGGTACTCTACCTGCACCGTGTCACCCTCGGCGAACTGCCCGCCGAGCAGCGCCAGCGCCAACGGGTTCTGAAGCTGCCGCTGGATGACTCGCTTGAGCGGGCGCGCCCCGTACACCGGGTCAAACCCTTCCTCTGCTATCTGGTATTTCGCAGCATCGGTGACGCCAAGTTGCAGTCCTTGGCCGTGAAGCAGGTGTCGTAGCCGCTCCAACTGGATGTCCACAATACGCACAAGGTCACTCCGTGAGAGAGCGTGGAATATGACAATCTCGTCCACGCGGTTCAGGAACTCCGGGCGGAAGTGCTGCCGCAACGCCTCCATCACCCTCGATTCCGCCGCCTCCGCGCCCAACTCCTGAATGTGGTGGGAGCCGATGTTCGAGGTCATGATGATGATAGTATTCTTAAAGTTGATCATCCGCCCCTGCGAGTCGGTCAGCCGCCCATCGTCCAGCACCTGAAGCAGAATATTGAACACCTCCGGGTGCGCCTTCTCAACCTCATCGAAGAGCACGACACTGTACGGGCGGCGGCGTACCGTCTCCGTCAATTGCCCGCCCTCCTCGTACCCAACGTAGCCCGGCGGCGCGCCGATGAGCCGTGCTACCGTATGGCGCTCCTGGTACTCGGACATATCAATCCGCACAACGGCGTTCTCATCATCGAACAATACCTCGGCCAAGGCGCGGGCCAACTCCGTCTTGCCCACGCCCGTTGGCCCCAGAAACATGAAGCTTCCAATGGGACGGTTGGGGTCTTGCAGCCCTGCCCGCGCGCGGCGCACCGCGTTCGCAACGGCAGCCACCGCTTCACTCTGGCCGATGACGCGCTGGTGCAGCCGTTCTTCTAGTTGCACCAGCTTCTCGACCTCGCCCTCCACCAGCTTTGAAACGGGCACGCCCGTCCACCGGCTGACAACCTCGGCCACATCGTTAGCATCCACCTCTTCCTTTAGCAGCATATCGCCGCGCTCCTGGCGGCTGGCAACCTCCGCTTCAAGCTGCTCCTGCCTACGGCGTAGGTCCAGCATCGTACCATACTGGAGCCGCGAGGCTGCCTCAAAATCATTGCGGCGGTGTGCCTGCTCGATTTCGTGCTGGGCACGCTCGACTTGCTCCTTCACGCCCGCAAGGTCCTGGATGAGTGTTCGCTCCTCCTCGATGCGACTCTCAAGCGCGGCCTGTTCCTCCTGAAGTGCCTCCAACTCGGTTTCCAGGCGGCTCAAGCGCTCTCTGGACCCCTTATCCTTCTCCTGCTTCAGCGCCTCGCGCTCGATTTGAAGCTGGAGCACCTGCCGCTTGAGTGTATCCAACTCCTGTGGGTCCGAGGTAATCTCCATACGCAAGCGACTGGCCGCCTCGTCCAGCAGGTCAATCGCCTTGTCCGGCAAGAAGCGGTCAGTGATGTAGCGATCCGAGAGCGTAGCAGCGCCAATCACCGCGCCATCTGTGATGCGGACGCCGTGATGCACCTCGTACCGCTCCTTCAAGCCGCGCAGAATCGAAATGGTGTCTTCTACCGACGGCTCACCGACTAGCACAGGCTGGAACCGTCGCTCTAGCGCGGCATCCTTCTCAATGTGCTTGCGGTACTCGTCGAGCGTCGTCGCGCCGATGGTATGCAGTTCGCCACGCGCCAGCATAGGCTTGAGCATGTTACCTGCATCCATTGCGCCCTCGGCAGCACCAGCACCGACGATGGTGTGTAGCTCGTCAATGAAGAGCACAACCTGCCCTTCCGCCTGCTTCACCTCGTTCAGGACTGCCTTCAGGCGTTCCTCAAACTCGCCTCGGTACTTGGCCCCCGCAACCATCGCGGCCAAATCCAACGCAATGACGCGCTTGTCCTTTAGAGACTCCGGCACGTCGCCGCGCACGATGCGCTGCGCTAGCCCCTCGACAATGGCTGTCTTACCAACACCCGGCTCGCCAATCAGCACCGGGTTATTCTTCGTGCGGCGGCTCAGAATCTGGATGACTCGTCGGATTTCCTCGTCACGCCCAATGACCGGGTCCAGCTTGCCGCGCCGCGCCTCTTCCGTCAGGTCGCGGCCATACTGCCCCAGAGCATCGTAAGTGCCCTCCGGGTTCTGCGAAGTCACGCGCTGCGAACCACGTATTGACTGCAACACTTGAAGGACGCGTTCCCTGGTAATACTGTGGCGCTGTAGAATTTCCTGCGTGCGTGGACCACCGTGCTCGATAAGCGCTAGAAGCAGGTGCTCCGTACTTACATATTGGTCGCCGAACTGCTGAATCTCGTCGTGTGCGCCCACCAGCGCATCTCGCAACGTGCGGCTAAGCGAAGGTTCACCCGATGACCCACTCACTTTTGGCAAATTGTTGATGGCGCTCGATAGCTCCGTTTGAAGCTGGTGGAGGTCAACTCCCACGCGGGTCAGGATTTGCGGTACCACCCCTTCCGATTGAGTGACAATTGCTCGGAGCAGGTGAAGTGGCTGTATCTCGAACTGTTGGTTCTCGCGTGCAAGCTGTTGGGCAGCAACGACTGCCTCTTGTGCCTTCTGTGTAAAGCGATTGATGTTCATCAGTTTCATCCTCCCTTCTCTCCATCTGCACCACCGACTTTGATTTACATAATGTTAATTATATCGGGTTTTTCAAAGGAGTCAACTGGTCATCCTGTTGTGTAACTTTTGTTAAGAGATGGTACGTCGGGAGGGTACAGCACAGAACTCCTTTCACGGGAGTCCTATAACGCGTTTACTACCATGCTGAAGAGAGCCAGGAACAGTGAGCGA
>DASVVH010000258.1:0-3212 GCA_036386615.1 Ardenticatenaceae bacterium | reverse complement strand
GCCACGTCATCAGCGCGCCCGACAGCATTCCCGAAAGCGCCGCGCCGAGGGACGTAGAAGACCTGGCCCCGGTGGCTCCATCGGGGGACGAGGCGTCCGACCCGGCTCTCGCCGCGCCGGATGGCGTTCCCGAAGAGGGGCAGCCCCTTTCGGGTACAGAGGGCTAGTTGGTAATTTGCATTCGTGGTACAATGCAGGCTACAACTAGTAAACGGAATTGAGATATGGTGAAAGATAGCTACGCGGAGGGTTTGTGAGTCACGTTATGAATGGCCTGATCCCGATGGTCATAGAATCCACGGGACGGGGCGAGCGGTCCTACGACATCTACTCGCTGCTGCTCAAGGAGCGCATCGTTTTCCTGGGCACGCCCATCAATGACCAGATTGCCAACGTCATCGTCGCCCAACTGCTCTACCTGAATAGCCAGAACCCCGACCGCGAGATTCAACTGTTCATCAGCTCGCCGGGTGGCCTCATCTACTCCGGGCTGGCAATTCTGGACACAATGGAAGCGATTAGCGCGCCCATCTCCACCTTCGCCGTCGGTATCACGATGAACATCAGTTCAATCATCCTCTCGGCGGGCGCGAAGGGGCGGCGCTACGTCCTGCCCAACGCCACCGTCCACATCCACCAACCGTTGGGTGGCTCGCGTGGTCAGGCGATAGAGATGGAGATTCAGGCCAAGGAGTTGCTGCGCCAGCGCGCCCTGCTCAACGAGATTCTTTCCAAGAACACGGGGCAGACGCTGGAGCGCATTTCCCGCGATACTGACCGCAACTTCTACATGACCGCCGAGCAGGCTGTGGAGTACGGCATCGTGGATGAGGTGCTGGAATTCAGCAAGCTCAAGCAGTTGGAGGAGGCTCAACGTGGCTAGACGGGGGAGGCGAGGAGACAGCGTGCAATACTGTTCTTTCTGCAACCGTGAGCAAGACGAAGTCAATCGCCTGATTGCCGGACCGAACTCGGTCTACATCTGCGATGAGTGCGTGGACCTGTGCAAGGAGATTCTGGAGGAGGAGGAAGGCTCGCCCGTGCGCGCGCAGCCTGTTGCCAATCGCCTGCTCCCGCCGAAGGAGATTTACCGCCGCCTGAACCAGTACGTTATCGGGCAGGACCGCGCGAAGAAGGTGCTCGCCGTCGCCGTCTACAACCACTACAAGCGCATCGGCGCGGGCAAGATGCCGGACGATGTGGAGCTTCAGAAGTCCAACATCCTGCTCATCGGCCCGACCGGATGCGGCAAGACACTCCTGGCGCAGACGCTGGCGCGCATCCTCGATGTGCCCTTCTGCATCGCTGACGCCACCGCGCTCACCGAGGCGGGCTACGTTGGGGAGGATGTCGAGAACATCCTGCTCCAGCTTATCCAAAATGCCGATTTCGACCTTGCCCGCGCCGAGCGCGGCATCGTCTACATTGACGAGATTGATAAGACGGCGCGCAAATCCGGCGACAACCCCTCCATCACCCGCGACGTGAGCGGCGAGGGCGTGCAGCAGGCGCTCCTGAAACTCATCGAGGGCACGGTTGCCAACGTGCCGCCGCAGGGCGGGCGCAAGCACCCCCACCAGGAATTCATCCAACTCGACACCTCGAACATCCTCTTCATCTGTGGCGGTGCCTTCGCCAACATCGAGAAGATTATCGAGGAGCGTATTGGCGTGAAGGGTTCCCTCGGTTTCCGCGCCCCCAACGCTGAGGCCGTGAAGCCGGACAGCGAATACATGCTCTCCAAGGTCACGGCGGACGACCTGATGCAGTTCGGCATGATTCCCGAATTCATTGGCCGCCTCCCCGTCGCCGTCAGCATTGACCCGCTCGACGAGGAGACCCTGACGCGCATCCTCGTGGAACCGAAGAACGCGCTCGTCAAGCAGTACCAGAAACTCTTCCGCATGGATGACGTGGAACTGACTTTCACCGACGAGGCGCTGGGGACGGCGGCACGCAAGGCATTGGCCCTGAAGACAGGGGCGCGTGGCCTTCGCACCATCATCGAGTCCGTCCTGCTCGACGTGATGTACGAGATTCCCTCGCACTCCGAAATCGAGCGCGTCGAGATTACGGGCGAGGTTATCGAGGGTACGGCGAAGCCCGTCTGCTACGACGACTCCGGCAACCGCCTTCCCACCACGCTCGAACTCGCCGCCTGATTCAAGTCGCTGATAATCAAAAGGACTCGCGCGCGAGAGTCCTTTTTTTCTGGCTTTAACGTTCCTGTGCCTGCCCCATGACTCCAACAGCCTCGCAACGATTCACAGCCGCGCTACGCGACCTGCTGCTCATCCTGAGTGGCGCGCTGTGCATGGCGGTGGCTGTGAACGTCTTTCTTGAGCCGAACAACGTGGTTCCGGGAGGCTTCACGGCGCTTGCCATCTTTGCGAATCGTCTCTGGGGCTGGCCTACCGGGTTGACACTGCTGGCCCTCAACGTGCCGGTCCTGCTGCTGGGCATGGCCTTCATGGGGGCGCAGTTCGGACCAAAGACGATTCTGGGGGCCGTTACGGTCTCGCTTGGTATTGACCTGCTTCGCCCCTACCTGCCCGTCATCCGGGACGACCCGCTCCTATACATCCTCTACGGTGGGCTGCTCTACGGCCTGGGGCTGGCGCTGGTCTTCCGTGCCCGCGCCACGACGGGCGGCACCGAGATTCCGGCCAGGCTGCTGGAACACTGGTATGGCATCCGGCCCGCCAAGTCGTTGCTCGTCATGGACGGCCTCATCCTCGCGCTGGCCGCGCTCTTCTTTGGCCTAGCGCCCGCGCTGTATGCGCTGATTGCGGCGTGGGTGATGGCGCGCGTGATGGACTTCGTGGACCTCGGCTGGAACTCGACCTCTACCGTTATCATCATTACCAGCCAGCCCACGCAGGTGCGCGAGGCGATTCTTCACGAGCTTGAGCGCGGCGTGACGCTCCTCCAGGCGGAGGGCGGCTACACGGGCGAGCCGCGCGTGGTGATGTTGACGGTCATCAACCGCCGCCAGACCACGCGCTTGCGCGAGGTGGTGAGCGCGGTGGACCCTGACGCCTTCGTCGTCCTATCCCCCAGCCACGATGTACTCGGCGAGGGTTTTGCTCCGCTCACGCACCCTCGCTTGCGGCGATAAAGCGCATTGCCAATTCGTCTCATACGAAGACTTCAGGTACCGGCTCCCCGCCACTCTCCATTAGCTTGGTTCTGGCCGTTACCGAGAAGGCGCT
>DASVVH010000257.1:0-2772 GCA_036386615.1 Ardenticatenaceae bacterium | reverse complement strand
TCCAGGCGGAACTCCACGCGGCCCTGGCGCGTCTCCTGAATCACGCGGGGCAGGTCCGCGCCGTTCACGACCGTGCCCGCCTTCGGGCTGGGCATCAGGCCGCGCGGGCCAAGCACGCGGCCCAACCGTCCGACGACGCGCATCATTGGGGGCGTCGCAATTGCCACGTCGAACTCGGTCCAGCCACCCTCGATACGCTTGGCGAGGTCGTCGGCACCCACCACGTCGGCACCCGCCTCTTCCGCCAGCCGCGCGTCCTCACCCTCGGCGAAGACGAGAATGCGAACCTGCTTGCCCGTGCCGTGCGGCAGCAGCACCGTGCCGCGCAACTGCTGGTCCGCCTTGCGCGGGTCCAGCCCCATGCGAAGGTGAACCTCCACCGTCTCGTCGAACTTGGCGAAGGAGGCATCCTTTACCAGTTGGACGGCGGTGGTCTTGTCGTAGTTCTTCGAGGTGTCCACCTTCTGAGCGGCCTCTCGATACTTCTTTCCCTGATTGTTCCCCATAGTTATTCTCCTGTGGTGTAAGCGGGCCAGTCGGCCCTCCCACTCTTCATAATGCGGAACGCGGAAGTCGGAATGCGGAATGAACGACATCCACAGCGACACCGCGCAATTACTCTACTCAGTCATCAATAGTGATGCCCATGCTGCGGGCCGTGCCCTCGACCATCGCCATAGCCGACTCAATCTTGAAGGCGTTGAGGTCCGGCATCTTCGTCTCCGCAATCTCGCGGACCTGGGCGCGCGTCAGCTTGCCCACCTTGTTCTTGTTAGGCTCGCCCGACCCTCTCTCAACCCCCGCCGCCTTGCGAATCATATCCGCGACGGGCGGCGTCTTGGTGATGAAGGTGAAGGAACCATCCTGAAAGATAGTAATATCTACAGGGATAATCTGGCCTATCTGCGCCTGCGTGCGGGCGTTGTACTCCTTGCAGAAGGCCATGATGTTGACCCCATGCTGGCCCAGCGCCGGACCCACGGGGGGAGCCGGGTTGGCCTTACCGGCAGAAATCGCCAGCTTTACAATAGCTTTTATCTTTTTCGCCATCTTGCGACTTTCTCCTTGTGGTTGAGCGGGCGGCAGAGCCACCCTCCCACTACATTATGAATGCGGAGTGTGGAAGTCGGAATGCGGAATGAACGGCATTCGTCCTTCGTCCTCCGTCTTTGGTCGAGGCGTCAGGCGCGCTCGACCTGAAGGAAGTCCAACTCAATCGGGGTCTCGCGCCCGAAGAAGCTGACCATGACGCGCACCTTGCCCTTCTCGCGGTCAATGGAATCCACTGTCCCGTGAAAATTGGCAAACGGCCCGTCAGTAATCTGAACGCTGTCGCCCTCGCGGAAGTTCACCTTGATGGTCGGCGCTTCCGCCTCCATCCGGCTCAGGATGCGGTCCACCTCCGGCGGCGTGAGCGGCGTCGGCCTGTTACCCATGCCAACGAAGCCCGTCACGCCCGGCGTGTTCCGCACCACGAACCAGGAGTCGTCGTCCATCAACATCTCGACGAGGATGTAGCCCGGAAAGATGCGGCGCTCCGTCGTGCGGCGCTGCCCGCCCTTTAGCTCCACCTGCTCCTCGGTGGGCACGACGACCGCGAAGATGCGGTCCTGCATGCCCATGGACTCGATGCGGCTCTCCAGGTTCTTCTTGACCTTGTTCTCGTAGCCGGAGTAGCTGTGGACCACGAACCACTGGCGGGCCAGGGGTTTCCCCTCACCCGCTTCAGCCGTCATGGACGGTGGTACATCGTTGTTGTAATCAGTCACGTTGCCTCTTCTCCCTTACGCTTTCTCACCCGGCGTAGCGGATGAGCAGTTGGACCATCTCGCCGAAGAGGAGGTCCAGAACGCCAAGAAAGAGAGCCATCGCCACCATTACGGCGAGGACCACCAGGGTCAGGTTCGTGGCTTGCTCGCGGCTCGGCCAAACCACCTTGCCCATCTCCGAGCGGACCTCTTTGAAATAGCGGACGCCAGCGTTTTGTTGCTCTTTTGTTTTGACCACAGCCACGGAACACCTCATTCGAGATTCAGGGGCGCAGAGCGCCCTTCGTCAACAACCTCTCGCGCCGTCTCGCCTGCCCGCGACCCTTACTTGGTTTCGCGGTGCAGACGATGCTCGCGGCAGCGCGGGCAGAACTTCTGTAGCTCCAGGCGCTGCTGATCGTTGCGGCGGTTCTTTTCCGTGGTGTAGTTCCGCTCCCTGCACTCAACGCAGGCGAGGGTAATCACATCACGAACCTTCTTTTTCGCCATGAGTACACCTACTTTCGCAAAAGGAGGAGGGGGCCGCGCCACGTGGCAGGCTCCCCTCCAGTACAGTCAAGGAATGACCTTGTGCCGTCCGGGGTGACACCCCTCGCTCAGGTCGTGCTTACTTGGTAATCTTGGTGACGACGCCCGCGCCAACGGTGCGGCCACCCTCGCGAATGGCGAAGCGCGAGCCTTCTTCCAGCGCCACGGGCACAATCAACTCCACTTCCATCGTGATGTTGTCGCCCGGCATCACCATCTCCACCCCTTCGGGTAGCTGGATGGAACCCGTCACGTCCATCGTCCGCATGTAGAACTGCGGGCGGTACCCGTTGAAGAAGGGCGTGTGGCGGCCTCCCTCTTCCTTCTTGAGCACGTACACCTCGGAACTGAAGTGCGTGTGCGGCGTGATGCTCTTGGGCTTCGCCAGCACCTGCCCGCGCTCCACGTCCTCGCGCCCGATGCCGCGCAGCAGCACGCCCACGTTGTCGCCTGCCTCGCCCTGGTCGAGCAGCTT
>DASVVH010000256.1:0-2682 GCA_036386615.1 Ardenticatenaceae bacterium | reverse complement strand
AGGATTCGAGGTCCAGGCGGCTCTCCACGTCTTCGATGCCGGGGATGTCGGCAACTATGTCGGCCACGAAGCCCTCGTCAAGGTCGGTCAGGACGGTGCCGAGGAGGACGGCAACGCCATCGCGGACGCGGACGGTGATATTGGTGAGGTCCATCGTCTCGGCGTTGTTGCGGAGGGCGGTGGCGACGCGCTCCTCCAACTCGGCGTCGGTGATAGGCTCGCCGAAGGCGTCATCCTCGTCGTCGGGGATGCTGTCCTCCATCGTGGTGGAGAAGCCAGCCGCGATTTCGGCGTCCTCGTAGCCGTCGCTGGGGAGGATGGGCGGGTCGTCGGGCGGGGTGTAGGTGAGGCCCTGCTCCCAGGCTTGCTGCGGGTTCCAGGTGTGCCCGTCGCTGTGCTGGGTGTCGAAGGTTTCCTCGTCGGCGAGGTCGCGGTACATCTGGTCCTGTTCCTCGTCGAGCAGGTCGGTCATCTCGTCGAAGAGGTCGTCGCTCATGGAGGGGTCAAGGTTATCGAAAGGTTTTCTGCCCATCTTCTAGCTCCTATATCGGGTCTTTGCGTTCGCGGTCAAGGCTCTGCGCGGGCGTCTTGTGGTCGGAGACGGATGGCTGGTCGGGCGCGGCGATTGGCGTGTTGGGGTCCACCTCCACGTCGTCTATCTGCACGTTTACGTCGGTGTCCCACAGCATTTTGCCGCCGAGTTGGGTCAGGCGCAGGCGGAGGTCGCGCCCGTCTACGGCCTGGGTCTGCACGGCGAGCATGGGGCCGCTGTTGCGCTCGCGGTGCCACGCCATCTGCTGGCTCTGCTCGTCGTCGAGGTCAATGTCGGAGTTCAGTTCGGTTCTGATGCCCAGCGACTCGGCGACGGATTCCGTGCCCTGCATGCCATCGGCCAGCAGGACGAGATGGTTGTGGGCGGTGCCGGAGGCGAGTAGCTGCCGCGCGGCCTGTTCGAGCGCTGACAGTTGCGGGAAGACGGTTATCAGATAGATCTGAGTAAAGTCATCCATGGGTGGCTCGGCCCTTCTATGGCGTCTCTTTTAAGGGAAAGGCGGGGGCATCGCGCCCCCGCCTCCCTCATAAGCAAGATTCAGTCTACCCAGACGTAGGGCTGGCGCTCCTCGGCGCGAACGGTGCCGGGCCAGGCGTTGTAGTTGTCGTAGGTGTACTGGTAGGAGTTGCCCCA
The DNA here is from genome assembly GCA_036386615.1 of Ardenticatenaceae bacterium. Taxonomy (GTDB): domain Bacteria; phylum Chloroflexota; class Anaerolineae; order Ardenticatenales; family Ardenticatenaceae; genus DASVVH01. Next base: position 1,496 of record DASVVH010000256.1, on the reverse strand, counting down.
GTCGAAACGTTCCGCGCCGCCTGTACGGAGAGCATCGCGGACGTAGGCGGCGTGGGCGGGGTCAACGTGGATGGCGACCATAGTGTTACCCTGGTGCAGCCGCTCGCGGTAGACGGTGGCGTGCTGTTCGGGAACCTGGAAGACATCCACCAGCGCGCCGATGAGGGTGCCCGTGACGGCACCCGCCGTGCCGCCCAGGAGCGCGCCGACGAGCGGCCCCGCCGCGATGACCGGCCCAATGCCGGGGATGACGAGCGCGCCGAGGCCCGCGAGGGTGCCGAGCGCCGTCCCGGCGAGGCTGCCCACGAGGAGGCCGCTTGCGGTGCCACTGCCGCCTAGCTCCTCGGTGGTGTACTCGCGGTATTCCCAACCGGCGTTGCCGTAGTCGAGGGCGGGATCGTAGCGGGCGGGGTCGCGCTCCACGACTGAGACGTCGCGGATGGCGAGGTTGCGGCCTCGCAGGGTGTCTACCGCCGTGCGCGCGGCGGCGGGGCTGTCGAAGATTCCGACGACGGTCACGTCATTGGCTGGAGCGTTCATGGTGCAGTCTCCGTTCGGGGAGGCCCTTTCAGGCAGGGCGAACCCGGTGATTTTCAGGGATGCGTGCGTGCATGGGAGCAAGCGATATGCCATGAGGCGGGTCGGCGGGGTGCGTGAAGAGGGCTAGCAGGGAGGGCGAGAAAGGGTTAGTTGTTGTCGTCGCCATCCGGCCGGGTGCGTGCCGCTACCTCGTAGTAGATGACGAGGACGGTTGCGACGAGGACGAAGATTGCCATGCCTGCGACACAGATGAGGGACAAGGTGGGATGCTCCTTTGGGGCGATGGAAGGCAGAAAGATTAGTCAAGGCTCTAGCATGAAAAAGGCCGGGGCGCAGGTCATCTCGGTTGCGGCGCGAAGGAGGGGAGAAGGGGCCGCAGCCAGTATAGGCCAGTAACGGCCAGTACTGGCGAGCGAAAGTCGGCCAGTATAGTGATAGATAGCTACCTCGTAGCTGTCAGATATATTACAAGACGTGTGACTTTGACATAACCCTGAACTTCCAAGTCTCCCCTTGACAGGAGAGGTCATTGGCCTTATGGTTGTTGTGTCTGGCACCAACGCGATTCTTCCACGCTACAGGGCCCTGTAGCGTGGCAACGTAATAGCCTACAACGTTATCCAGGGCCTTTGTCACCCTCAGAAAGAGGTGTCTTATGCGTGCTCGGCTTGCCTTGTTGTTGGCCCTCCTCACCATCCTGCTCCTGCCGCTCGGCGTCGCCGCGGACTCCGGCGAACCGCGTGCTCCCGAAACGCCGGAGTCGGTAGTCAATCTGGGGGTCGCGCCGAACCCCGCGCCCGTTTCTACGGGGGCGGCGGTCCCCCTCAAAATCAACGCTGATTTCTGGTACAACGAATCGTCGAACCAGGACGGCAAGATTCGCTTCTGCCTGTACGTTCCAGTGGGGGTGACGCACCCGGCTAGCGTCACCATGCAGGCCCACGCCCTCACTTTTC
>DASVVH010000255.1:0-2441 GCA_036386615.1 Ardenticatenaceae bacterium | reverse complement strand
GCGCACATCGCCTTTAGTTTGGTGCTGGGGTGGTGGGTGACGCGGCAACCAATCCTGGAGCCGCACGACTGACGCGGACACGTTAGTGGTAACGCTCTTCCGCGTCCGCAACGTGGAAAGCCCGGCCCAGCACTCGTGATGAGTCGAGCCACAATCGGCTGTACAGATAAAATCCCGTAACATGAAAGGGGATGGAGCAATAAACTCCATCCCCTTTGTATTTCATCAGCCGTTCACCAGCGCCGAGAGGGTGAAACAGGGCCGGGGCCAGTATAGGCCAGCATCGGCCAGTACTGGCGGACAAGAAGGGCCAGTATAATGGTAGATACTTTCCTCGTAAATATAGAGATATACCGCAAGCCACATGACTTTTACTAGCACGGGTACAACCTTATGTCAATAAAAGCCTACATCATTCGCCCTTCAATGTAGGCTTTTGTAGGCTTTGCTTCACATAACGTGCTCTCGGCACCTGTCGCCACCCCACCCGCGCGCTTTTCTGGCCTTCTTGTTGCTCTCTCTAACCCCTCAAGGACTTGGTTCCGGCAGGCGTGCGTGATATACTCCTGCCGCGAAACCCCTCAAAGGAGAGGACTCTGTGGCGGAAACTATGCGCGCCCTGGCGAAGACCGAAGCCGGTCCGGGGCTTACTCTCATCGAAGTGCCCGTGCCCAACCCCGGCCCGCGTGACGCCCTCGTGCGCGTCACCGCCAGTTCCATCTGCGGCACCGACGTTCACATCTACAACTGGGATGCCTGGAGCCAGTCCCGCATCAAGCCGCCGCTCATCCTCGGCCACGAATGGGCCGGGGAGATTGTCGAGGTCGGGCGCGAGGTGACGGGCTGGAAGGTCGGCGACCGCGTCTCGGCGGAAGGGCACATCGTAGACTGGACGTGCGCCGCCTGCCGCAACGGGCAGCCGCACCTCTGCGTCAACGTCAAGGTCATCGGCATTGACCGCCCCGGTGCCTTCGCCGAGTACGTCTCTGTCCCCGTCGAAAACCTCTGGAAGAACCCGGACGACCTTCCCCACGAAATCGCCAGCCTGCAAGACCCCTTCGGCAATGCGGTCCACACCGTCTACGCCTTCGACCTTGCGGGGAAGGTGGTGCTCATCACGGGCGCAGGCCCCATCGGCCTGATGGCGATTCCCGTCGCGCGCGTCGCCGGGGCCAGGCAAATCATCGTCAGCGATGTGAGTGAACCGAAACTGGAACTGGCGCGGCGCATGGGAGCCGATGCCACGCTCAACCCCATGCGGCAGGACGTGGTCGAGGCCGTGCTCGACCTGACTGAAGATGGCGCGGATGTGCTCCTCGAAATGAGCGGTGCGCCCGCCGCCATCAACAGCGGCTTCACGGCGCTGCGGCCCGGCGGCGAGGCGGCCCTGCTCGGCGTGCCTCCCAAATCCATCGAGATTGACTGGACCAATCAGGTAGTCTTCAAGGGCGTCACCATCAAGGGCATCTACGGGCGCAAGATTTGGGACACTTGGTATCGTATGCGCGCCTTGCTCACCACAGGGGCGGTAGACCTGCGGCCACTCATCACCCACGAACTGCCGCTCGACGCCTATGAGAAGGGGTTCGCCCTCATGAAGTCCCGCGACGAAATTGTGGGCAAGGTCATCCTCTGCCCGGATGCCGTATCGCGCTAGCTTCTCGCCTATGCCGTTAAGCCGTTGCCGTTAGCGGTCATCGGTTGTCAGTCGTCTCTCGCAGGAGCACTCACATGAATACTATTACCCAAACCAACCCCCTCGCGTGGATTGACGAGGAGCTACAATCTCTGGAGCAACAGGGGCTGCTGACTACCATCCGCGAGCTTCAATCGCCCCAGGGCGCGTGGCTCGTGGTGGACGGCAAGCGCGTCCTCAACTACGGCTCCAACAACTATCTGGGGCTGGCGAACGACCCGCGCCTCGTCGCCGCCGCGAAGGAGGCGATAGACCGCCTGGGGGTTGGCCCCGGTGCCGTCCGCACCATCGCGGGCACGATGAGCATTCACACGCAACTTGAGGAGCGGCTGGCGCGATTCAAGGGTGTTGAGGCGACGGTGGTGCTTCAGAGCGGCTTTAGCGCCAATCTGGCGACGATTCCGGCACTCGTCGGCAAGGGGGACGCCATCTTCTCCGACCGCCTGAACCACGCCTCCATCATTGACGGCTGCCGCCTCAGTGGAGCCAAAATCATCCCCTACGAGCACAACAGCCCGGAGTCATTGGAGCAGGCCATTCTGGAGAACAAGGAGCAGTACAACCGCCGCCTCGTCGTCACCGATGGCGTCTTCTCGATGGACGGCGATGTGGCCCCACTTGACCGTATCGCGGAGGTCGCCAAGCGGCACGGGTGTGTGATGATGGTAGACGACGCGCACGGAGAAGGCGTGATGGGGCGCGGCGGGCGCGGCATCGTGGACCACTTCGGCCTGCACGGCATCGT
>DASVVH010000254.1:0-5005 GCA_036386615.1 Ardenticatenaceae bacterium | reverse complement strand
GTTGGGGCCGGACGAAGCGCCCGCCCTCCAACTACTCCACCCCCTCTGGCAGCGTCTGCGGGTCGAGCTGCTGGGCGAGCGCCTGCTGCGGGACGTGCTTCCCGCCATAGAGCGCCACCTGTCCAGCGAGGGCGAACCGAGGCGCGAGGAGAGCGGGCTGGCCCCCCATGCGCCCATAGACTGGCCCGCCACCTGGCGGCGGAACCTCCGTCGGCCCGGCGAAACCGTGCTCGTGGTTCGGCACTGGGAGCGCAACTTCCACCTCCCCGAAAACCAGCTAGCCTTTCACGCGCTCCGTTCCTTGGCTCATGACGCCGAGGTAGCCCTGCACTCCGCGCTCTCCCTGGCAGAGGCCGCGCCCCTCCGCCGCCTGCGTGATGATGCTCAACGACAGTTACGGCAACCACCCTGGCGAACCTTTGATGCCGATGCAGCCGATGCTTGGGTAAGCGACGCCGAGGCACGGATTCACCACGCGCTGCCCCATCGCCCCGCCTACACCGCGCTCCTCGCGTGGTGGCAACAGTGGCAGGGCTGGCACCAGCCCTACAACGGCGACCACCCTCTACTAGACCCAGCATTGGAGCCGGACCTGCTCTTTGAACTCCTACTACTCTTTGAACTCGTCTCCGCGCTCGCCCAACACTTCCCCGTTCGCCAGAGCCGTCCCCTCGGAGGCGACAGCCGCGCGCCCCTCTTCGTAGCCGAAACCGAACGCGGCCCCCTCCTCCTCTTCTACCAGACCGGAACCATGTTCGTGGAGCAGCGGTCGCTGGAAGAGATTTGGGGCATCCCCGACATCGTTCTGCAACTTCCCGGCAACCCTCCCTCCTACGTCATCCTCGACGCCAAAAACTATGGTAGCAACAACCACACGCAGGCCATCTACAAGATGCTCGGCTACCTCTACCAGTTCGGCTACGACGCGGCGGGCATGCACCGTTTCGAGCGCATCCTCGCGGGCATCCTCGCCTTCCCCACGGACGAGCGCGAGGGCTACGCCCTCCGCAACTGGCAGCGTCACGCCCCAGGTGCCCAGGTCGTCATGAGCTTCGTGCTCCCACCCCTCCCCGACGAACGCTTTACCGGACTACAAGCCTTCGCGGAGTGGCTGGTCGGCAGTTTTTAACTTTATGTCAATAAGGGCTTACATCTATCGCCTTTCAATGTAAGCTTTTGTAAGCCGTACTTCACATAAATCGCCCCAGCCCCTCCTCGTCGCCACGCTCCGCGTTCGCATATCACTAGATTGAAGCGGTATCACTCCACCGCAGTTCCTAACAATTGCTATATTCCCTCGTGAAGATGAACGAAATTGCATTGTTTCTGTCGCAGGGCTGTGGTTTAATATCCTTGTCAAACATGGTTCACGATACGTGAACGAACTCAGGAGGATTATCACCATGTTTCAGAAGGTAACACTCATAGGGAATCTGGGCAGTGACCCGGAGACCCGCTACACCCAGAGCGGCACAAGCGTCTGCTCGTTCAGTGTAGCAACCAACCGCAAGTGGACGAACGGCGACGGCACTCCCGGCGAGGAGACCGTCTGGTGGCGCGTCTCGGCTTGGGGTAAGCTCGGCGAAATCTGCCAGCAGTACCTCGCCAAGGGGCGGCAGGTCTTCCTCGAAGGCGAAATGGTGCCCGACCGCGAGACGGGCGGCCCCCGCCTCTGGACCGACCAGAACGGCCAGTCCCGCGCCAGCTTCGAGCTACGCGCCAACACGATGAAGATGATTGGCGGGCGCGACGACGCGAGCAATCAATACGACAACAACGACTACCAGGAGCCGCAACGCCAGCAGGCCCAGCGCCCAGCCGCCGCGCCCAGCAGCCAGGGCAAGGCAGCGCCTCAACAGCGTCAGGCTCCCGCGCAGGCAGCCCAGCGTCCGGCTCCGGCGGCAGGCGGCGCGCGACGCACCACCGCCAGCCAGCCACAGACTCAGACCTACGACTACGACGAAATCGACCCGGACGAGATCCCGTTCTAGTCAGCCACTCGTCATCCGAGAAGAGGGGGAGCACTTCCCCCTCTTCTTTTTGGTCTCATCGCTAAGACAGAATGCGCGGTTCGGCGGACCAAGGTTCCGTTCGTTCACTCATGCCGAGCGTCCAGGCATTTCGTATACTTTCTCCCAAGTACCCAATGGGAGGATATACGATGCGATACCTATGGATTCTCTTGCTCCTACTCAGCCTGTTCCTTGTGGCCTGCGGCACCTCAACCGCGCCCGCGACGAACGTAGAAAGTACACCCACGCCCTTCGACAGCGACGCCGCGACAGCGACAATGGCCGTGCCCCTGACCGAGACCGCCCTAACACCGCAGCCCACCATGCCCGGCCTCTCGCCGGAGGATGCAGCCCGGACTGCGACAGCTTCGGCGGTCAGCGCGGGCGCGAACCCGGACAACGTAGTCACAATGGCGACCCGCACCCCGACACCCGAACCGCCCGTCGCCACTCCAACCCCGCACACTGGCACGCCAGCAGAAGGCACCGCGCGCGAGATTGCCTTCTTCGACAGTCAGGTCCTCAACGCGGACCCCTCGCCCGACGGGCGCTTCTGGGTCGTCACCGTTCTGCGTGAGACGATGCCCGGTGGCCCGAACCTCGTCACCCTTCACCTACTCGATTCCGAAGCCGGAACAGACCAGTTGCTCACGGAGGATGGGAACGACCTCCAGCACCTTCACGCTTGGCTCCCTGATGGGCAACTCCTGTGGGTTGATCAGGGGGAACTCTTCATCGGAAGTGGCGACGGCCAGACGCGCCAGAGCCTTGAAGCCCCGGAACCCGTAGTCGAGGTCTGGGCAGGCGCGGACAACATCGCCCTCGTCGGCGGCGAAAGCGCGCTCTGGCGGCTCGACCTGGCTACCGGCGAGTGGGACGAAGTGCGGGAAATCGTCACTCAGGGGCCGCCCGTCACCTTCGGCGGCAACCTCTCCATTGCGCCCGATGGCACCTTCGCCGCCTTCATCTTCGGGGGCGAACTATGGAACGTCCCCCTCGAACCGGGTGAGCCTGCCGAGCGGTTAGCGACCATAGAGTACCCCGGACGCGGTGGCCGCATCAACCCACCCTATCCTCTGGCTGACAGCCCCTACTGGGCAGTGGGCGAGGTAGCGGCGGGCTTCGGGGAGACCCAGCCTTACGGCGGCGTCCTCCTTGACAGCCGGGACGGCTCCCTCCTCTCGGTCTCGCGCCTCTACCCTGGCGCGGCAGACAGCTTCATGCCCCCCTATATCTCGCCCAATGGGCGCTGGCTCGCCATCGCGCAGGGCGCGCCCGATTCTGAAGCAGGCACCAGCTTCTACGTCGCCTCGTCTGACGACATCTATAATGGGCAGGAGATTTCGGGCCTCGCCATCCTCGGCTGGTCCAGTGAGCCTGCTGCCGTGTTCCTACAGCAGGGCAGTGCGATAGTCCGCGTGGCGCTCCCCTCCGGCGAGAGCGTCACTCTTCTCGAAGGGCTGGAGCCTCAGCCCTGGCCCACCTTCAAGGCGGCAAGCGACCTCGCCTTTGCCAGCCACGATTTCCAGGTCCACGCCTTCTCGCCAGAGGGCACACCCATCGCCGTCCTTGACATTCCCATATCCAGCGCCAACTTCCTCGGCACTCACGAAGGCAAAGCCCTCTTCAGCCTCTCCACCCCCGACGGCCTGGAGACTGTAATAACCCTCTGGGACCCGTTAGGCGACTGAGCAACCACATATGTAAAAAAGCGTCACCCGGCACTGATTGCCGGGTGACGCTTTTTAGAACTCTCCTACATACCCTCTACAGTCGCAGCGATCCGCTATCATCTAAACAAAAGTGAAGGAGCACGGAGGCAAAGATGAGTACCCGAAACGCTGGAGCAGTACGAAGGCTGCGCGTTGTAGACGCACCCAACCCGGAGAAGACTATCTCCTTTGCCGCCCTGGAAAGCACGAGCACTGACGTGAATAACCCCCATACCAGCTTCAACGCCAGACTCTACTGGCGCATCATCCTCCTCAAAGCCTTTCTGGATTCGTCACAGCGCCAGATGAGCGAGGAAGAGGTAGAGGAACTACTGGCCTTCTTTAGCCGACTTGGAGAGGAAGCAGCAAACCAGCGCCAGGAACCACCACGAAAACGCAGGGCCGCCTAGCGCCGCCAGACGAGATTAGGCGCTTGCCCAATCTGACGCGCCAGTATGTAACCGCGCCTCGCCGGAATCGGTGCTTCAAGAGTTCCTGCCGAGCAGCCAGTTCCAGGGCCTCTTGCGCGGCTCGGCAGGCGGCTTGACGCCCCACCGCCTGAGTTGCTCGTACGCCCGGCTGGCTTTCGCGGTAGCCTCAGCATAGCCCCGCTCTCCTGTCACTCCAGCCGTCGCCGCCCAATACACGAAGACGCAGGCAAGGGTACCACGACTCATCTCCCGTAGATTGACCTCTTCGGGACGACGGTTCTGCGGAAGTGCCTTCAGCGCCTCCTCCCACTGCTGGTGTTCCGGTTTCTCACCGCGTGCCCAGGCGCGGTACAGCTTGGCTGTGAGGACGGCGGCGGTCCAGATCTGCGGTTCAAGCCCATATTCTGTGCTGTGTTGTTGCAATTCTTCGAGACAGGTGAACACCTGGCCCACCGACATCGTGGGCGGATCGCCAGCCATTGCTCCTCCATTCAGCTACCCATATACTGGTCCCAATTGTATCACGGTGGATAGTACCTCCACAAGGCCAAATCCGTACTCGTGTCTCCTGAGCCTCTCGACCTTCAGCGCACCAATTTGCAACCCGACGCGCCCTTCCCTTGCTCGTTAGCGTAGCCACACGATAGTCACGCCCGCGTTGCCCGCGTTCAAATCCGTATCTGGGAAGCGCCCAACCTCGTCCCGCATCTGAACCGTCTCAACATTCATCAACGTATACGCCTCGCCCGGAATCGCCGCGCGAAACGGGAAAGGATTGCGTGCAAGCCAGCCCCGCACCTTCCCCTGTAGCACGCTGGAGCCACTCTCCCGCCCCCACCCGTGAATGATT
>DASVVH010000253.1:0-4356 GCA_036386615.1 Ardenticatenaceae bacterium | reverse complement strand
CGTGAAACAGTACATCTAGTAGCGTTTGCTGAAGCGGTTGCGTAAGAAGACCGCCGTCGCGTTGAGGGTCAGCAGCAGCCCCAGCAGCACGATAATGGCGGCGGCGGCGATGTTGCGGAACTCCGCCTGCGGCTGCTTGGTCCAGTTGTAAATCTGAATGGGCAGCACCGTGAATTTGGAGAACGGCCCCGTCGGGTCGGTGATGATGTAGGTAGAGGCCCCGACCACGATGAGGGGGGCGGTCTCGCCAATTGCGCGGGCCGTCGCCAGGATGGTTCCCGTCAGAATGCCGGGGAGGGCCGAGGGCAGAACGTGGTGCCAGATGGTCTGCCACTTCGTCGCGCCAAGGCCAAAGCTGGCGAGCCGCAGGGAGCGCGGCACGGCGCGAATTGCTTCCTGCGCGCTGATAATCATGATGGGCAGGACGAGCAGCGCCATCGTCAGCGCGGCGGAGAGAAGCGTTCGCCCGGTCCCCGCTTCAACCCCCAGCCGCGCGCCGCTCGTGTACGGCTCCAGTGCCCTCACGAAGATTGCCAGCCCCAACATGCCGTAGATGATGGAGGGCACGCCCGCGAGGTTGTTGATGTTCGTCTGGATGACGCGGTTGATGGGGTTGTCGCTGGCGTACTCTTCCAGGTAGATAGCGGCCCCCACGCCGACGGGGAAGGCTAGCAGTAACGTAATGGCAATCATCCACAACGACCCCAGAATCGCCGTCCGCACGCCGGATGACTGGGCATCCTCCGACATGGGCCGGGCGAGGAAGCCGGGCGAGACCCACGAGCGCCACTCCAACTCCGCGCCCTCGTGCCGTTCGGTCACCTCGGCATCAATCGCGGCGCGGTTCAGCAGGGCATCCGTCAGGGGCCACGTCGCCTCGACCTCCGGTTCCAGTACCCGCTCCACCACCAGCGCCAGAACGTTCTCCCGGCTGCGCTCGGCGAAGGGCTGGTCGCGCTCGAAGCGCCGGAAGAGGTTGCGCGAGATGTGCTCCTGCAAGATGGCGACGAGTTCTTCCTTCTCCAACTCTTCGAGGGGGCGTCCATCCCTGGCGAGGGTGTCGGGGTCCACCTGATACTCCACCGCCACGAGGGTGATAGCCTCGTCCACGATATTGTACCCCAGCAGGGCCAGGGCAATCATGCCGACGACCAGCGAGAGGCCGAACAGGGCGCGCCCGATGGTTCCGTTGCGGTGGCGGGTGGGGATGTTGGCGCTGAAATCTTCGTTGTGGACGGGGGTGGCGCTCATCAGTCGTAGACCTCGCGGAAGCGCTGCACGACGATGCGGCTCAGGATGTTCAGGAGCAGCGTCATGATGAAGAGGGTGAGGCCGACGGCGAAGATGGAGTTGTAGTCAATCGTGTTGTAGCTGATGTCGCCACTGCTGATGCGGGCGATGTAGCCCGTCATGGTCTCGGCGGCCTGAAAGGGGTTGAGGGTGAAGTTCGGCCCGGCACCCGCCGCAATGGCGACAATCATCGTCTCGCCGATAGCGCGGGAGATTGCCAGAATGATGGCCGCCGCGATGCCGGAAAGGGCGGAGGGCAGGATGACCTGCGTCGCCACCTCCAGCTTCGTCGCGCCCAGGCCGTAGGCGGCCTCGCGCAGGGAGCGGGGCACGGCGCTCAGGGCATCCTCGCTGAGAGAGGAGACGAGCGGCAGAATCATGATGCCCATGACCAGCCCCGCCGAGGCCGTGTTGTAAATCTGAACCGTGTCGCTGCCGAAGATGCCGCGCAGGATGGGCGTCATGAAGGTAAGGGCGAAATAGCCGTAGACAACTGTGGGAATCCCGGCCAGAACTTCCAGAATCGGTTTGAAGGTGCCGCGCGCTTTTGGGGAGGCGTACTCGCTCAGGTAGATGGCGGCACCCAGCCCCAGAGGAATGGCGACGAACATCGCAATGGTGGTCGTCATCAACGTGGAGTTGAGGAGCGGCCAGATGCCGAAGTCGCCATTGCGCGGCACCCACGTCGTCGAGGTTAGAAACTCGACGATGCTGATTGCGGGGTCGCCGAAGAAGAGCCAGGACTCGCGGCCCAAGACCACGACAATTCCGATGGTGGTAAAGATGGATACCGCCCCGCACAGAAAGAGGAATCCCTGGATTAGCGCCTCCCCCGGACGGGAACGCTTCCGAAACAGGGCGCGTTCGGCAGGGCTGCCGACCAGAGGACGCTCCCTAACCTGCACCTGATCTGCCATCCGGTTGACCTCCATTGACTCTCGACGTGCCGATTCCGGCAGCGAACCATCGCGCGCTCAAGCGTCTCATTTTCTGTAACTCTACACTGCTCCGGCAAGCAAGCCAAACGCCAGCACCTCCATACAGACCGCAGAGCATGGGGAGCAGCGTAACGGCTCCCCATGCTCTACAAGCGACCTTCCGAGGGGTTACTGGCCCATCGCGTCGAGCCAGTGCTGGCGGGCCTCGTTCAGCGTCTCCTCGGAGGCGGGGAAGTAGCCGACATCCTCAATCTCCTCGTTGACGAAGGTGAGATAGTAGTTGATGAAGTCCGCTACCTGGGGCTTCTCCTCCATCACGGACTGCGCGGAGTAGACGAAGAGCGGGCGCGCGAGGGGGTAGTCCCCGCTCTCTGCCGTTTCCGCCGTCGGCTCCACACCATCAATGGTCAGAATCTTGAGGGCGTCCTCGTTTTCGAGGTAGTAGGCGTACCCGAAGTAGCTGATGGCGTAGGGGCTGGCCTGTACACCCTGCACGAGCACGTTGTCATCCTCGGAGAACTGAGCACCGGAGGCATCCAGCCCGGAGGGGTCGTCTTCCAGCACTTCCTCGACGAAGAAGTCGTAGGTGCCGGAGTCGGAGCCGGGGCTGTAGAGTTCAATCGCTTCGGCGGGGAACGAGGGGTCCACCTGGTCCCAGGTCGCCGCCTCGCCACTGAAGATTTGTGCCAGTTGTTCCAGGGTCAACTCATCCACGAAGTCGTTGTCGGCGCTGACCACGATGGCGAGGGCATCCGTCCCTACGCGGAACTCGATGGCGGGGCGGCCATTCTCCTCGCAGGCGGCGCTCTCTTCCTCGTCAATGGCGCGGCTGGCGTTGGCGATGTCGGTCTCGGCATTGATGCAGAAGCGCTCGAAGCCCGCGCCGGAGCCAATCTCGTCAATCGTAATCTGGTCCGCGTAGCCCTCGTCGGTGAAACGCTCGGCCATCGCCAGCGTCAGGGGGTAGACCGTCGAGCTACCCGCGACCACAATGTCACCAGTGACCGCGAGGGTGTCCACTTCGGGCAGGGTCATCATCTCGCCGCCCGCGCCTTCGGCCTCCTCCGTGGTTCCCTCTTCTTCCATCGTCGCTTCGGTGGGTTCTACGGCGGCCTCTTCGGTTGGCTCCTCGGCGACTGGCGCGGCCTCTTCGGTGGGTGCTGTCTCCTGGCCCGTCTCGGCCTCGTTGGTGGTCGTGCTGGCAGCGCCGCCACAGGCAGCGAGCACCAGTACCAGCACCAACAGCAGGCTCAGAATACCGTATCGTTTTCGTGAACTACTTCGCATCGTCTTTCTCCTCATATCAGGAACGCCATGGATAATGCACGAACGGCCCCGGGGCGGTTCGTGTGGTTGGCGACCACAATCAGGTGGTCGCGGCCTGGATGGGCGTGGAAGGTTGCGACAACTCCTCCAATTCCACCTCTGCCCGTGTACCTCGTGCGGAGGAGCCTATCGGCTTCACAATTCGTGTGCCATTTAGAGCCGGTTGAGTGGCAGCCGCTGCGCCCGAACGAACTCCTCGACCTCCGGCGTCACCGGGACGACCAGAAGATTGAGCGCGTCGGCCCGCTTCAGGATGAAGTGGTAGGCATTCTGCGTCCGGCGCAGCGTGTGCCAGATTGGGCGCACGAAGATGGGCGGGTCAATCGTCCACCCCTCTTCCAGGTACTCCTGCAACCGCTGGAATCGCTGCTCGGATGCCGTCTGAACACCGTCCATAGGTTGAGGCTCCTCTCCACACAGTAGAAGTATGCCCCAAACGTGTTAACGCTGACTTAATCAGCAGTTAGCCGTATGTTAAGATGCGGTTAAAAGTTCTTAATCCTATCGGAGCTATATTGATAGCCGACGCAAAAGAAGGCGTGACTCTCGCCGCGCCTTCCCGGTTCAATCTTCATGCTTCCAGGCAGACCCTGAAGGTCTCGCCCACGCAACGGGCGTCATCCGTCGTCCGCCGTTTCCAGCAGCCCCCGAACCACCCGTATCAACTCGTCAGTCTCGAACGGCTTTGCGATAAAGAAGAAATCCTCATCCTCCACCCACTGCGGCTTCTGGCGGGCCGCGCTCATGGTGATGATGGGCACCTCATCAAAGCGCGCATCGGCCCGCAGCGAGCGCACAAAGG
>DASVVH010000252.1:0-14785 GCA_036386615.1 Ardenticatenaceae bacterium | reverse complement strand
CACCGTATGCGCGAAACGTCCTTCGTCGTCCGGGATGTAGAATGAACAAAGCTTACTGGGTGGGTTCGTCCCAAGATTAAGCGCCCAGAACGCCCCACCAAGGCTGTAGAGCGAGTGAACATCGTAGGCAATGAACGCGGTAGCACCGTCGGCACTCACGAAAATATCGTTAATCGTGTACCCATACGCGGGTCCAGAGGTGACACCATCAAATCCGACCCCGAAGCTACGCGTCTTCACGGGGTTCTGAGCATCGGAAATGTTATACACATCCACCAGATTCTTTGAGCTGGGAGGGTCTGTATAAACGATGGTACTGCCTACCACGTAGGCATAATCCTCTACGACGACTACTTGTCGGCAGCAAGGCCCGCCCTCGGACTCACCATAGGAGGAGAGGCGTTCAACGTTGAGGGCGTCCTGCCCGTCTGGCGCGGCCAGGGCGCTCTGGCGCGGCATGAAGGGCACGCCAGAGAGTGCGGCGGCTAGAAGCAGCAGCGCCAGGACGAGAGCGAAGGCCAAACGGGAACGTGCGACGAGTCTCATATCTCTTCTTTCTCTACGGGATAGGGTCGCTTTGTTAGTCAGTATACAGGAGGAGACAGCCGCCCTACAAGCGGCCCCTGTGCTGATGTGGCCCTTGCGTCGAAGGGGTGCTGTCTCCTCTACGCTCCACGCTTGTTGTGCAGGTGCTTAATCCGCGTTCAAGGCCAGGGGCAGGAAGACGCTGCTGCCGTAAGGCGTCACGGGGCTGACCTCGCTGTTGGTGACGGTGACTTGCTGGTTGCGCTGAAGGGTGACGGGCGGCAAGGCGCTATTGGTGGGAACGACCTCCACCGTGCCGTTGAGGGTACGGACGGTGGTCGCGCCTGTATCGGGCAAGTGGGCGATGGTAAAGAGGTTCACGCCTGTGGATTGCGCAGTGGCGCTCGTGGTGCCGATGTCCAATTCGAGGTCGGGAACCTCACCACCCACCCGCACAGTACCCTGTTCAAGCATGAAGCCGAGGTCCGGCCCCGTTCCCTGCACGGAAGTAGGAGGTGACTGGTTGCAATACTTCCGCAGAAGTTCCGCGTAATCCACTGTTAGCACAATTAACACGGGGCTAGTGGGACCTTCATCAATGGTGTGGAAAAACTGGGCCATGCCAACCACAACGTCTCGACAGGTCAGTTCCACTTCGCCCTTACCCCCTGGAGGATTCAGCGTTACCCTATCTTGCGGCCCCAGCGGTCTGCTGCTGCCCACCGCAAGGGGTTGGTTGTTCACGAGCACAGTGGGTTGCCGGGCGACGAAGCTGACCGGGTTACACGGCTGCGGCCCCCTGGTCTGTGAACAGGGTTCCAGAGCGAAGCGGAAGATGCCGTCCGGGGTATGGATGAGACCCTCTGCGACAAAGACGTCGTACACGGAGGAGGAGTTCTGCCAGATGTCCTGGTAGTAGCCGACCTCGCGCGGGGTGCTGGGGTCGGAGATGTCCACCACGCGCAGGCCACCCGACGCGAGATACAGATAGGAGCCGTCCAGGGCGACATCATTGACGGAGTTAGGGCGGGTTCCCAGAAGGCGGGGGTTGCCTGGGTTGGAGGCGTCAATGATGTGGACGCCCCCATTATACGCCGCGGCCACGAGGCCGCCTTCCCTGACGGCAAGCCTACGAACGCCGCCGGAGACGGGGAAGGAGGTACGAGTCGCGCTTAATATCTCCAGGCCCGTGCTGGTGGCAAGGTAGAGGCGATCTTCTACGTCTACCATGTCGCTGACGAAGCCGTCGAGCGTATAGGTAATCCCCGCCCCACACTGCTGGTTGGCGTCAGGTGCTGCTATGTTCAGTACCTGCACCCTATTACCTGTCCCCACGTAGGCATAGTTGTCGTCGGCCACCACCGACGAAGCCCCCCCCTGCTGGAACAAGAACGAGCAGATCTTCGTCGGCGGGGTCGCGGCAAGGTTCAGCGCCCAGAACTCGCCAACGGAGCTATAGAGCGATTGTCCGGTGACGGCGAGATAGGCTATTGGCCCCTTTACGAAGATGTCATTGATGGTGTACCCCATCCCAGGCCCAGAAGTGACCCCGCTGTTACTAATGCCGAAGGTGTTGTTTCGCTGGGGATTGCTGGGATTCGAGATGTTGACCTCGTCCACCGCGTTCCTTGAAGACGATGGGTCAGTGGAATTGAAGGCGTTTTTAACCAGATAGGCGTGACCCTCGTGGACGAACACCTTCACGGCGCGGCGGTCCAGCGTGGAGGTGTCATACGTACCGACGAGTTCGACGTTGAGCGCATCCACACCATCCGGCTCGGCGGCCAGGGCGCTATGAGGAGATGCCAGAGGAGCGGCGAGCAGGACGACGACCAGGACCAGCGTGGCGGCGAAGAAGGAGAAGACGAGCTGGGAACGCATCAGGTTTGTCATAACCTTGCCTCCCTATGTAATGAGGAAATGGCTGACAAGGAGTGTAACGCAGCTTACATCCGCCGCGCAAGGGGCCTCCACAAGTCTTACCTGCCTTCCACAGGCTTGCTTCTACATCGCCTGTGGCTCCGGCGCGCCGCCGCTCCTCGATGTATTCCAATGATTGGTAATCAGAAATTCCCTGGTCAGCTTCTGGTTGAACCTTATGGAGGATTGCAGTAGAAGTTGGACTATCCGCAGACGAAGGACGAAGGACGAATGCAACGGCATACAGCCCGTTTGCGCTGCCTCTCCATTGTCCACCCTCTATTGCAGTAGTAGCGTCGCCCGAAACCGCGCCGCCAACCACAGCGCACACGGCAGAGGCTCCTCTGCCGTGTGCGCTGTGGTTGGCGGATTTTGGCTGCATCGGGTGGCCTCAATAGCTGTCAACCTCCCGGTGTAAATCCAGCCTCTCGTTTCCAATCCATGCTGCCTACAAGCCTGCGTCTACCTGCCTCTGATTAGTTGAGCGCGCCGCGCACGACGAGGACGGGGCGGTCTGCCAATCGCACCACATCGGCGGCGATGTTTGACTCCCTGAAGGCGTTAGTAGAAAGATGACCGCCAATCACGATAAGGTCATAGTCACCCTCTCTCGCCTCGGTCAAAATCTCGTCAAGGACCGTTCCCTGGCGCGTTTTGACCTCCGCGCGGACGCCGTAGCTCTGAAGCGTTTGAGCGCCCTGCTCCAGGTGGCGCGCCACCCGGCCAT
Source organism: Ardenticatenaceae bacterium (assembly GCA_036386615.1). Taxonomy (GTDB): domain Bacteria; phylum Chloroflexota; class Anaerolineae; order Ardenticatenales; family Ardenticatenaceae; genus DASVVH01. The sequence continues at coordinate 11,613 of DASVVH010000252.1, read as the reverse complement.
TCGGCGACTCCACGAGCATGGGGGTGGATGGATACTCACCCACTATCGCAGGGACGAGTTGCGGCTGTGAGGAGGCAATGTGCAGGAGCGTCGTCGTGGCCCCTACGCGCCGCGCCAAGCGCCCGCCGAAGAGCACATCCAGCTTGCCCGGCTCCCCGCCCGCCGTGCAGAGCAGGAGCCGCCGCAGTGCCGAACGCTCCCCCTTGACGACCAGCACGGGGATAGGAGCGTGCTGCACCACCTCTTCCGCCAGGGACGAGCGGTCCAGGCGACCAATCGCGGTTCCCCTAACGATTGCAAGGTCGTAGTTCCCCTCGTGGACCTCTCGCAGAACCTCGCTGGCGGGCGCGCCGCGCCTCGCCTTGAACGTCACAGCCGGAAGCCCCGACAGGCTGGCACGGGCATCCGCCAGACATTGTTGTGCCGCCGCGTCACTGCCCCCCACGACGAAGACCGTCACAGAGCCACCGTTCAGCGCGGGAAGCATCGCTGTGGCGCTCGCAATGTACTCTTTGTCACAGGTTTCGTCTATGCAGAGGAGCAGACGGGGCGCGGCGCGTGGCAGAAGGTGGAACGACTGGATGCCCACACTGACGGGCTGCCCCACCGGGAACTCCGTATGGTCGTCTGCCCGCGAGAGATGAGCGACCTGTAGCCTAACGTCTGCCTGACCGTAGTTTGCCACCAACGGGCGGATGCCCGGCAGCGGTTGGAGCCGCACCTGCACGCGCTGGAGCGTGCCCAAAAACTGCACCCCCTCCACCTCGCCGCGACCGAGCACGGGCACCGGAGTGGTCTCGTTGGTGGGCAGTAGCGTCAGGTCTTCCGGGCGGAAGAGCACGGCGACCTGCCCCTCGGAAGGTTGGTCGTCCGGCGACGGAGGCACGGGCAGGACAAGCGAGCCGAGGTGAAGCTGGTTCTCTTGCAGATTCCCCGCGAAGAGGTTTGCGCTGCCCAGAAATTGAGCCACGAACTCGTGCTTGGGGCGGCGGTACAGTTCGACGGGCGGACCTACCTCCAAAAGTCGCCCCCGCTCGACCACGCCGATGCGGTCGGCCAACTCGAAGGCTTCTTCCTGGTCATGCGTGACGAGGATGGTCGTGACACCGAGGCGGCGCTGCACTGCCTTGAGGGTCTGCCGGAGTTGGATGCGAATCTTCACGTCCAGCGCGCCGAATGGCTCGTCCAGCAGGAGGACTGAAGGCTCGAAGGCGAGGGCGCGGGCCACCGCCACGCGCTGCTGCTGCCCGCCCGATAGCTGGCGCGGGTTCCGGCCTCCCAGCCCCGCCAGGCCAATCAACTCCAGCAACTCGTCGCGCTTCGCGGCGCGCTGCGCCTTCGGCACCTTGCGAATCTCCAACCCGAACTCGATATTCTCGGCAACCGTCATGTGCCGGAAGAGCGAGTAGTTCTGGAAGACGAAGCCGACGTTGCGCTGCTGGGGCGAGAGATTCGTCACGTCGCGCCCGTGCAGCCAGACGGTCCCCTCGTCCGCGGGGAACAGCCCGGCGATGATTCGGAGGATGGTGCTCTTGCCGCTCCCGCTCGCCCCCAGGAGGACGAATAGCTCACCATCCTCGATTTCGAGCGAGACGTGGTCCACGACAGGCGTGGCTCCGTATCGCTTGACGAGATTTTCCAGAACAATGCTCATCGCTTCACCTCGCTTCGCCGCCGTAGCTGCTCCATGCCAATCAACACCGCGAATGAGACCAGCCCCAGCACCACCGAGGCGGCATAGGCCCCGGTGTACTGGCGCTCTTCCAGCGCCCCGAAGATGTACAGCGTCGCCGTCTCGGTGCGCCCGCTAATCGCCCCGCCCACCACCAGCACCGCGCCGAACTCGCCCAGCGCGCGGGCCAGCGTCAGCGTCAGGCCATAGAGCAGCCCCCACCGGATGTTCGGCAGCGTTACGCGCCAGAAGGTCTGCCAGCCGCTCGCGCCCAGCGTGTAGGCGGTCAGTTCCGGTTCCACGCCCACCTCTTGCAGCACGGGCATAATCTCGCGGACGATGAAGGGCAAGGAAACGAAGACAGTCACCAGCAACATCCCCGGCCAGGAAAAGACCACTCGGAAGCCCGTTGCCTCGACCAGCGAGCCAAACCAGCCCGTCCGCCCGAAGAGCAGCAGCACCATGTACCCCGCGATGACGGGCGAGACGACGAAGGGGAGGTCCACGATGCCGTTAAGGAAGCTGCGGCCCCGGAAGTTCTGCCGGACGAGCACCCACGCCACAATGGTGCCGAAGATGCCATTTGCGACCACCGCGCCCGCCGCCAGCACCAGCGTCAGCCAGAAAGCGCGGCGCAGCTCCGGCTGGCTTAACTCGACGAAGAAGCGGCCCACCCCCTCCGCGAATGCCCCCTGTAGCACTGCCAGCAGCGGCCACAGGATGAGCACGCCCAGGTAGGCGAGGACGATGCCGATGAGGAGTACCCGTCCCCAAGCGACGCGGCGCGCCCTGATTTGAGGGCGAGGCGGGACAACAACACTCTCCTGAGTGGCTATGCTAGCCATGTGCCACCTCCTGGCGGCGCTGTACGAGGTCTACGGCCACAATCAGGGCGAAGGCGATAGCCAGCATCACGAGCGACATCGCGCTCGCGCCGCGCTGGTTGTCCGACTCGATTTGACTGAGCACGTAGACCGCCGCCGTCTGGGAGCGCATCGGGAAGTTGCCCGCTACGATGACCACTGAGCCGAACTCCCCCAGCGCCCGCGCGAAGCTCAGGAGTCCCCCCGTCACGACGGCGGGCAGGATGGAGGGGAGCAGGACGCGCCGGAATGTGGTAAACGACGAGGCACCCAGCGTGTAGGCCGCCTCCTCCTGGTCCAGTTCGATTGACATGAGCACGGGCTGGATGGAGCGCACGACGAAGGGGAAGCTGACGAACAACAGCGCCAGGATGATGCCCGGCGGCGCGAAGATAATCTGCCAGCCCCATTCCTCCTGGAGCCAGCCACCAAGCGCCCCCTGCGGCCCGTAAAGAATCGCCAGCATCACGCCCGTGACGAGGGTGGGGATGGCGAAGGGCAGGTCAATCATGGCGTTGACGAACGACTTGCCGGGGAAGGGGTAGCGGACCAGCACGTAGGCGGTCAGCGTCCCCATGACCAGATTGATGACGGTCATCACCGCCGCCGTCCAGAGGGTGAGGCGGAGCGCGGCCCAGGCGGCGGGGCGGCTCACGTCGCGCCACAGCCCGGCGAGGCCGCCACTCAACCCATCTTGAGCGACGGCCAGCAGCGGCAGGATGAGCAGGATGCCGAGGTAGGTGACGGCGAGGGCGCGCAGCCCCCACCGTCCCCAGGGCAGTCCGGGCACGTTACTGTTCAGCTTGCACCTCCTCGATGAGTTGCGTGTAGATGCCGTCCGGCCCGAAGAAGGGTTGCGTCACGTTGCCCCAGCCGCCAAACTCCTGAATCGTGAACTGGTCCGCGACAGGCGGGTACTGCTCTGCGGTCTCCTCCGCGATGGCGGGGTCCACCGAGCGCAGGCCATATTCGGCGAAGATGCGCTGGGCCTCCGGCGTCCACAGGAAGTCACGGAACGCTTCCGCCACCTCCCGCGTGCCGTGCTTGTCCACGTAGCTGTCCACGACGGCAACGGGGTTCTCGATGAGAATGGTTGACTGTGGGATGACGTACTCGTAGGTCTGCCCGTTCTGGCGGCCCACGATGGCCTCGTTCTCGTAGGTGATTGCCACATCGCCCACGCCGCGCTCGTAGTTGGTGATGCTGTCGCGGGCCGACTTGTCCAGCGCGGTAACGTTGCTGAAGACCGCCTTCAGGAACTCCCGCGCGCCTTCCTCGCTCGCGTCGTAGCCCTCAACGTGACCGCGTAGCGCCGCCCCGTACATCGCCATCACGTTCCATTGGGCACCGCCGCTGCTCTGCGGGTCCGGCGTTAGAATCTCCACCCCCGGCTGTGCCAGGTCCGCCCAATCCTCGATGCCTTTGGGGTTCCCCTCGCGCACGAGCATCACCACGACGGAGTCGCTGACCATGCCGTCGTGCTCGGTGGCCTTCCAGTCGTGGGTAATGAGGCCCGCCTCGGTGATGCGGTTCACGTCCGCCTCCAGAGAGAGTGCCACAATGTCGGCCTCGAATCCCTCTACGACGGCGCGTGATTGCGCCCCGGAGCCAAGGTAGGATTCCTCGAAGCGAACGGTCTGACCCGTCTGCTCCTGCCAGTGCTCCTGAAAGAGGGGGATAATCTCGCCATATGCCTCGCGCGGGGTGGTATAGGCTCCCAGCGTCAGCGTCACCTCACCCCCCTCATTCGAGGCAGGCTGGTCTGCCGAGGATGCGTTTGGAGCGGCCCCCGCCTGCCCGCAGGCGGCGAGCAACAGGGTGAGTAGTAAGAAAAGGAGCGCGCTCGTGGCACGCGGTATTCGTTTGGTCACAGCGACTACCTCCTCGAAAGTATGGATATGGACTGTCAGGGGCAGTATGAACGCCCCAGGTGACAGGCCGGGTAGTGGCGCGGTGACAAATCGGTGACAGGAGGATGGGGAATAAAAGACGAGGAACGGCAACGGGTAGGTGAGGTTACTGCGTAGGTGTAAAGGTCAGGGTATAGCCCACGTTGGCGACGGTTTCGATGTAGCGGGGATTGGCCGGGTCGGCTTCTACCTTCAGGCGGAGCCGCCGCACCAACTGCTTCAGCAGCGTGCGGTCGCCCGTCTCCTCGTAGCCCCAGACGTGCTCGATGAGCGCATCCGAAGGGAGAACGCGCCCCTTGTTCACCAGCAGGACGTGCAGGAGCCGGTATTCCAGGGGTGTCAGTTTGGCGGGCGGCGCGTCCCCCACCGTAACCTCCTGACGGTCCTCGTCCAGCCGCAGGTCGCCCGCCACGAGTGTGTCGGCGGGTAGGACGCTCCCGGCACGGCGCAAGACTGCCCGGATACGGGCGAGGAGCGTCGTCGGGCTAAAAGGCTTGGTCACGTAGTCGTCGGCCCCCAGGTCCAGGCCGCGCACGGTGTCCTCCTCCTCGCCCCGCACCGTGAGCAGGATAACGGGGGTGCGGCTGGCGGCGCGGATGCGGCGCAGCACCTCGTAGCCGTCCAGGCGCGGCAGGTTTACGTCCAGCAGAACGAGGTCGGGCTTTTCCTGCGCCCATAGGTCCAGGGCAGCCTGACCATCGTGGGCGCTCAACACCTGAAAACCCTCGCGCCGCAGCGTGAAGGCGATGATGTTGGCGAGTTGGATGTCGTCGTCCACCGCGAGAATCTTCATGGTCGGGCCACTACCGCCTGTTCGTCTATTGTTTGGGCGCTCAGGGGGAGGGTGAACCAGAAGGTTGCTCCCTGGCTTGGGACACTTTCCAGTCCAACGCTGCCGCCGTGTCGCTCGACGATGGCCTTGACAATCGAGAGGCCCAACCCCATGCCGCTCCGCCCCGTTTGGTCGAGGCGCGAGAAGGGTTGAAAGAGGGCGGGCTGCATCTCCGGGGGAATACCGGCACCGCTATCAGTCACCTGCACCAGAATTTCGCTATCACGTTCGCGCACGCGCACCACAATGGGCGCGCCCGGCGGGCCGTACTTGCTGGCGTTCGAGATAAGATTGATGAAAACCTGTGAGATGCGGCGAGGGTCCGCCTGGACGAGGGGCAGAGACGCGGGCACATCGAGTTTCAGATACTGGTGCTGCAGGGCCAACAGAGGCTGCGTGGTCAGCAGGACCTCCTCCACTACCGCTTCAAGGTCCGTTGCGCGCAGGCGTACCGCGAAGTGGCCCGTGTGAAGGCTCGCGCTGCTGAGGAGGTTGTCTACCAGCTCCTCCAGCCGGAGCGTTCCCTGGCGCAGCGAATCCACGAGTTCCCGGAGTTCGACCTGGGACAGGGAGGGCAGGTTGATGGCGAGGAGTTCGACCGCGGCGTGCAGCGCCGTGAGGGGCGTTTTGAACTCGTGGGAGACGTTCGCCAGCAGGGTCTCGCGCAACCGCAGGGCGCGCTCCTCTTCCGTCACGTCACGGAAGACGTAGGGCTGCTCCAACTGACCATCGGCGCGGGTGGTGAGGGTTCCACTCGTGATGAGCAGGGTGATGGGTGCGCCACTGCGCGTGCGCGTCATCAGGCGCTTCACCGTCCCCGGAGGCAGGGAGGCGACTGTCTGTTCCGCGTTCGGCTCCCCTGTAGCGCTCTCGAAGACGCTATGATAGGGGCGTCCAATCACATCCACCGCCTGCCACCCCAGGACGCGCTCCGCACCGGGGCTGAAGGAGGAAATTCGGCTGGACGCGTCCAGCGTGAAGACTCCCTCGGAAAGCGAGGCAATGAGGTTTTCCGACCAGGCTTTGGAGCGTTGCAAGTCGGCGTAGGCGGTCTGGAGGCGGCGACGCATCTGTTCCAGAGTTCGCGCCAGTGTGTTCACCTCTACAATGCCCTCCCCCGGCGGAATGGGCGTCGTCAAATCGCCGCGCCCCAGGCCATCGCTCGCTGCTGCCAGGTGCTGCAAGGGTGCGGTGATGCGGTGGGCCAGCAGGTAGGAGAGGAGCAAGGCAAGCGCCGTCACGAGCAGCGTGCTCGTCGCCAGGATTTGCAGCACGCGCGCGCGGGCCGCCACCATCTCGCGCGCGGGGAGGGCAAGCACGTCCACGACGGGCGTAAAGCTGCTCCGCAGGGGGAGGCTGTAGGCGTAGAAAGGTTCACCACCGATGGGCACGGAGCCGGAGCTTGCCGGGGGCCGTTGGGGCGCGGCTGCGAGCGTGGAGACAACCAGTTCGCCATTCTGGTAGAGGCTGTGGTGCAGCCCCGTCTCGCGCCTCAACTCGCTAAGAAAGCTCTCATCCAGCCGGATCAGCCCAACGACGCTCCCCAGAGCGGTTCCCTCCGCGCTTCTAACCGTCTCGCTGGTGACGATGGCTAGCACGGGTACATCCGAAAGCGGGATGGACTGCACCAGCGGCGTCGCGCCCTCTTCCGTCATGCGCGCCGCGCGTATCAGCGTCTGCTCGTCCACACTATTCAGGGGCACCTGCGCGATGAAGGCTCCGCCCGTGTCAAGCACCGCCAGCACATCGAATGCGGTGGTCGCGCGGAGCGTTTCAAGGTAGGGTGGGAAGGCGGCCACATCGCGCTCTCGAAGCAGGCGTTGCAGGGTTGGACGCTCGGCACTGAGCGTGGTGAACGCCTGGGCCTCCCGCAGTTGGGCGGCGTAGATAGCTTCGGTAGCACTCGCCGCCTGACTCACGCGGGCCTCGGCCTGCTGCTCCAGTTCAGCCTGAATGAGCCGTAGCGCTGGCAGGCCAACAGCCAGCATCGCCACGGCCACCACGGCTGTGAAGCTAAGGAGTAGCCGCGTAGCGAGGCTAGAGAAATGCGTCCTCAACCACTGCATGGATACCTTGGAATCTCTAGCGGGAAACCGGATTTGCGAGACAGAACGCTTTCTTTCCTCATCGTTTCTCTTCATGGTTAAGCCTCACCTCTTGAGCGGGTCAACCATGAAGCGAGTGAGGAGGGCTGCAAGTGGTCTTTGGGAAGCCCTTTATTGCACCGGATGGCCCAATCTATTCGACTTCGATCCCTCCTAACGTCAACTCTAAGCGCTGTCGCGGTGGTGTGTTTATAGCTTCCAGCGACTGATGGCGGAAATAGGTGTTATAGAGTTCGGCGTAGTGACCGCCGCGTGCCATCAGTTGCTCGTGGCTGCCCTCCTCGATAATCCTGCCCTTCTGCAAGACGAGGATGCGGTCCACTGCCTTAACAGTGGAGAGGCGGTGCGCGATGAGGATGGAGGTACGACCCTTCATCACCAGTTCCAGCGCTTTTTGAATCTGCGTCTCGGTGAAGGGGTCCACGCTGGCCGTCGCCTCGTCGAGGATGAAGATGGCGGGGTTGTGGGCCAGCATTCGCGCCAGTACGACGAGTTGGCGCTGCCCCATGCTCAGGCGGCTGCCGCGCTCGCCCACGTCGGTCTGAAGGCCGTTCGGCAGCGTTTCCAGCCAGTCCCCGCCGATGCTCTGCGCGACTGCCGTCACCTGCTCGTCGGTCAACCCTGACATCCCGTAGCGGATGTTGTCGGCGACGGTGCCCGCGAATAGGAAAGGCACCTGGCTGACGATGCCGAGGTGGCGGCGGTAATCTTCCAGGTCGAAGCTTCGGATGTCGCGTCCGTCAATCAGGAGGTTGCCCTTCTGGAACTCGTAGTAGCGCGTCACCAGCTTGGCGATGCTCGATTTGCCCGCGCCCGTGTGGCCCACCAGCGCCACGCTCTCGCCGGGACGGATGTGGAGCCGGAAGTCGACCAACACCTTCTCGCGCTCGCTGTACTGAAAGGTCACGTCCTCGAAGCGAATGTCGCCGCGCAGGCCGCCGGTGGGCTGGCGGCCCGTCTGCTGCACGACAGGCTCGGCGTCCATGAGGGCGAAGAGGCGCTCGGTGGCGCTCAAACCTGCCTGGAACTGGCTCCAGAAGGCCGAGAGGCTAATCATGGGGAACCAGAACTGGCCCACGCTGTTGATGAAGAGGTACCACGCGCCCGCCGTGATGAACCCCTCGACGACGCTCAGGCCGCCGAAGTAGATGAGCAGTGCCGTGCCAAAGCCAGCGAAGAAGTTGAGGACGGGGAAGAGGTTGGAGAGCACCAGCCCGCGCCGCACGTTCGTGTCGTAGCTCATGCTGTTGACGGCGCTGAACTCCTCGTAGATGCCCTGCTCCCGCCGGAAGTTCTTGGCGACGCTGATGCCCGTCACCGCTTCCTGGATGCTGACGTTGACCTCGGCGATGGCCTGCTGGCTCTTGCGCGTCACCTGCCGCGCGATGCGCTGGAAGAGCGAGGAGACGACGAAGGCGATGGGCGTGACAATCAACAGGAGCAGGGTAAGCCGCCACTCGATGCTAACGAGCACCGCCAGCAGGAAGACGACGAGGAGCATCTGGCTCATTACGTCCATGATGAGCACGGAGACGCGGCCAAATTCGTCGGTGTCGCTGGTGATGCGGCTGACGATGCGACCCGACTGGTACTCGTCGTAGAAGCTGAGGTCGTGGCTCATGGCGGCCTGAAAGGCGTCATGGCGCATCTCCAGCACCACGTCCCCGATGATGATGGTGGTGAGCCGCCGCTGCGCCCAGTTGGTTAGCCAGGCGAGGATGCCCAGCGCCAGCACCCCGCCGACGAGCAGTGCCAGGAACCCCGCGTCGCCGCGCTGCCCCATGCGGTCCACACCGCGCGCCATGAGCACGGGCGCGGCGGCGAAGAAGAGGGAGAGCAGGAACAACAGAAAGGCGATGAGCGCGAGCCGCCCGCGCCGGGGCCGGAAGTAGCTCCAGATGCGCCGCAGGAGCGCGCGGTCACTGTACTCCCGGTCAAAGTTCTCGGTTTGTATGTTCCGCATGAAGCCCATGAATTAGCTCGTTATGGGATGTGAGATGTGGGATGTGAGATGTGGGATATGGGATGTGGGATGTGGGATGTGGGATGTGGGATATTAGGTTAGGTGCTGTTGGATGACGGACTGGATGAAGCGGTTAATGCGTCTGCCTAAGACATCATACTCCTGAATCAAGGGTAAACCTTTATCGGATATCAGTGAACCCGTTTCAACTAGCAACTCCAGATGTTCAATCGTCTCGCTACACGAGGCGTGGGCATAAGTGAGAAAACGGATGAAGTCCCCTTTGTAGCGCCGACGCCCAAATCCTTCTACGATGTTGGCCGGAATAGCTTTGGCAGCACGCCGTAATTGACTGCCCTCCTCGTATAATTCCCATTTAGGAAGCATCAACGATACCTGATGCGCCTCCACTGCCAAACGATGAGCAACCTGATATATCTCCAAGTCCTTATAACTCTGTACTTGCACTGAAACCTCGCGCAGTAGACTATCTCACATCTCACATCTCACATCTCACATCTCACATCTCACATCTCACATCTCGCATCTCGCATCTCGTATCCCGCATCCCGCATCTCGTTAGTACCGCGCGAAGATGTCGCGGTAAGCCTGGGATTGGTCCAGTAGCTCTTCGTGGGTGCCGACGGCGGAGACGCGACCGCGCTTGAGGACGACGATTTTATCGGCCCAGCGAATCTGGGAGAGGCGGTGGGTGATGAGGATGGTCGTGCGGCCCTCTGCCGCCGCCTCGATGGCGCGCTGAATCTGGTCCTCGGTGGCGCTGTCAATCGCGCTGGTGGAGTCGTCCAGCACGAGGATGGCGGGGTCGGTGAGGAAGGCGCGGGCGAGGGCGATACGCTGGCGCTGCCCGCCGGAGAGCATGACGCCGCGCTCACCGACTACTGTATCGTAGCCTTCAGGGAGGGCCGAGATGAAGTCGTGGGCCTGGGCCGCGCGGGCGGCCTCCTCCACCTCCTGCTCGGTGGCGTCGGGCCTGCCGAAGCGAATGTTCTCACGCAGGGTGCGGCTGAAGAGGAAGATGTCCTGCTCGATGACGGAGATTTGCTGCCGCAGGGCGGCGAGGTCCCAGTCGCGTACATCCACGCCGTCAACGAGGATGCGCCCGGCGTCCACGTCGTAGGTGCGGTTGAGCAGCTTGGCGAGGGTGCTCTTGCCCGCACCCGTCTGCCCGACGACGGCGAGGGTCTGGCCGGGGGCGATGTCGAAACTCACGTCTTCCAGGGTGGCCGTCGTGGGCCTGCTACCGGCGCGTGGGTCTTCGGTGCGGTAGCGGAAGGTGACGTTCTCGAAGCGGATAGCCCCTTGCATCTGGCCGCCGAAGCCACCCACGTTCTGGTCCAGTTCGGTCTCGCTCTCGATAATCTCCAGGATGCGGCGCGCGCTGGAGAGGCCGGAGGAGACCTGCGAGTAGGCGAGGAGCGAGGTGAAGACGGGAAAGCCGAAGAGGGCTATCAGGCCCATGTAGGTCACTACGTCGCCGACGGAGATGCTGCCCGCGCGAAAGAGGACGACGGCGTGCCAGAGCGCCACACCCTGCGCCACGCCCAGCAGCAGGAGGGGGAGGTAGCGGGCCTCCAGCGTGCCCTGCTGCACGAATACGTCGCGGAGATGTCGGGCGTTGCGCTGGAACTTCTGGACCTCCTCGTCCTCCTGCGCCGCGCCTTTCACGGTCTCGATGCCTTCGATGGCCTGGGTCAGCCCGGAGTTCATCTGGCCGAACGATTGGCGCAGCGCCGCCGTGACGGGGTTCAACTGCCCCAGGTACTGCCAGAGGGCGAGGACGTAGAGGACGAGGAAGGCAAGCGGCGTCGCTATCAGTGCAGGGTGCAGGCTGGGCGCGACAACGATGGGCATGAGCAGGAAGAAGCCGGAGCCAATCACGAGGTTGAGGCCGGGCGTCATCATCAGGGCCAACTCGCGCACGTCGTTGGTGGCGCGGGCCATCATCTCGCCGCTGGAATGGCGGTCGTGGAAGCGCATGCTCTTGCCGAGCAGGGCACCGTAGAGTTCGTCGCGGGCGTCGCGCTCAAGGCGCTGACCCAGCACCTCGCTCCCGAAGTTGCGGGCGAATTGCAGGAAGCTCCTGATAATCTGGCTGATGACGAGCCAGACGCAGGCCCAGAGGACGATGCTCAGGTTGGGTTCGTCCTGCAAGATGGCGTCGAACGCCTGCCCCGTGAAGATGGGGATGATGCTTGCCAGGGCGGCGTTGGAGAACGCGCCGAGCAGCATGGCACTAATCGCCAG